>JAGHBT010000072.1 GCA_021160845.1 bacterium
GGTTTAAGTCCCTTAGCCTCCACCATTCTGTAAAATTCCCAGAGACCGGCAAAAATCATTATTGTCACCAGAATAAGGAAATATACCCCGCCCCGCCTGGCAATTATCACTATACATGGCAAAAAGATTGTCACGATAATAACCCTTTTTATAACTAATCCCACACTTCCGGTGCGATCATTATTGTCTCGATTTGTAATCTCATTTTTAGACATAATTTATCACTCAGGTTTAATCCGTCCAAATCTTCGCTCACGGCCAAGATATTCTAGAATCGCGCTAATCAATTGTTTTTCCCTGAAGTCGGGCCAAAACACATCGGTCACAACAATCTCGGCGTATGCAAGTTGCCATAACATAAAATTGCTTACTCTGAATTCACCACCTGTTCTAATAAGGAGGTCCGGATCACATAATTGAGGTGAATAAAGATAGCTGGAGAAAAGCTTTTCATCAACCGAGTCAATCTCGATATTGTTACTCTTTGTGTCGCTGGTCATCTTTCTCGCGGCGTCAACGATCTCCGCTCTCCCGCTATAACTCAAACAGAGGTTCAGGATAGTACCTGTATTTCCAGAGAGTTTTTTTATTGTATCGTCCAGAACTTTTCGAGTAACAGTCGGTAACATATCAAGTCTTCCCATAGCCTCCAACTTGATATTATTCTTTTTGAGTTCGAGATACTCAGATTTAAGAACCGTCTTCAGAAATTTCATCAAGGCCTTCACTTCTCCACCCGGCCTATTCCAATTTTCGATTGAAAATGTATATAATGATAAAATTGGAATGCCTAATCTGGCAGATGTGCTGATAACAGCCCTAACAGACTCAATGCCCGCTTTGTGCCCCGCAATCCTGGGCAGCATACGCCCCCTTGCCCATCTTCCATTCCCATCCATTATAATAGCTATATGCTGTGGAAGATTCTTTTCAGTTTTAAGTTCCTTAATTTCTATATCAATTTTTGAATTCTTTTTCACACAAGGTTATCCATCTCTATACTGCCATCATTAAAATTCTACAATTTCTTTTTCTTTAACCTCACAAATCTTATCCAGTTCATCGATAGATTTATTGGTCATTTCCTGAATATCTCCCTCATATCGGTAAAAATCATCTTCAGAAATTTCATGGGCTTTCTCAAGTTTCTTTAATTCTTCATTTGATTGTCTTCGAATATTCCTTATCGCAATTTTACCCTCTTCAATTATTTCTTTCACTCTTTTAACAAGTTCTTTTCTTCGTTCTTGCGTAAGAGAGGGTAAAGGAATCCGAATAAACCCACCTTCATTCAAAGGATTTAACCCAATATTTGCTGATTGTATAGCCTTAATAATTTCGGGAGCTAACTGTTTTTCCCACGGCTGAATCGTAATAAGACTCGAGTCAGGAATAGCAATACTCGCGACTTGCTTCAAAGGAACACCATTTCCGTAATAGTCAACTCTGACACTGTCAAGAAGCGCTGGCGAAGCCTTACCCGTACGTATGGCAGAAATTTCATCTTCTATCCTATTAATTGATTTCTCCATGTGAGCCTTTGTCTTCTCGAAAATTTCATCAACCGATTCCATAGAGAACCTCCTTATTTTACAATTGTACCTACTACTTTACCTTCTAACGCCTTTTTTAAGTTACCATTTTGCAATATATTGAACACCTTAATTGGTATTTTGTTCTCACGACAGAGAGCAACGGCAGCAGAATCCATGACCCGTAGATTCCTTTCAAGAAAATCTGTATGGCTTAATGATTCAATCATTCCGGCATCCTCGTTTAGAAGAGGATCAGCATCGTAAATACCATCAACTTTCGTCCCTTTCAATACAACATCAGCGCCGATTTCTGCCGCCCTGAGAGCGGCGGCCGTATCAGTTGTAAAAAAAGGATTCCCTGTTCCACCACCAAGAATCAAAATCTTCCCTTCTTCCAAATATTCAATAGCCTTTCGCCTGGTGAATAATTCGGCAATCGGCTCTATAGCAAGGGATGTCATTACTTCAGATTCTACCGACATTTTTTCAAGAGCATTTTTAAGAGCCAGAGCATTAATAATAGTGGCAAGCATCCCCATATAATCCACTCTGCTCCTGTTATATTTAGAAAAACTATAAACCGCCCCTCTCAATATATTACCTCCTCCCACAACAATCGCTATTTGAACCCCGGACTTAGACACTTCCTTTATTTGGGATGCGAATCCATCTGTTCGTTCTGTATCAAAAACCTGGTTCTCACCGCTAAATATTTCACCACTTATTTTCAATAATACTCTTTTTGGGTAATCCACTCTCTCCACTTCTGCAATCCTCCTTTAAAAAAAGCACAGGAGAAAGCAAATCCCGTGCTTTGTCAAACACAATCAGTTTGTATTATCCAAAATGCTATTCAGGGTTTTACTCCTCCCCTACTTCAAACCGGGCAAAACGCTTAATTTCAATATTCTCGCCAAGTTTCCCTATTACATTCTTTATCAAATCATCAATTGTTTCTTTATCATCTTTAACAAACGCCTGTTCCAATAAACATACTTCATGATAAAACTTTTCGGTTTTTCCTTCAATCATTTTTTCAATAACATTCTCCGGCTTGTTTGCTTTTAATGCCTGATTTCTGAAAATTTCAATTTCCTTTTTTACTATTTCAGGATCAACGTCTTCCCTTCGAAGCGCAAGGGGAGATGTTGCCGCAACATGCATAGCAATATCTTTTCCCAGGGTTTGGAAATCATCCGTACGAGCCACAAAGTCCGTTTCACAATTCAATTCAACCATTACTGCAAGCTGAGCGCCGGGATGAACATATGAAAATATGTTTCCCTCGCTGACAGACCTTCCCGAGCGTTTAGCAGCAGCCGATAATCCCTTTTCACGAAGCACCTTAATCGCTTTCTCTACATCACCATCAGTTTCCTGGAGAGCCTGTTTGCAATCCATCATCCCCGAACCGGTTCTCTCGCGTAATTCTTTTACCTGTTTAGCATCAATGCTCATTCTAATCCTCCGGATCTCTATAATCCTATTTTTTTTCTTCCTTTTTTACCTTCTTCTGCTCCGTCGAATCCGAAGTAGCTTCTGTTTTGTCGGAACTTGTTTTCTTAGCTGAGGTTGTTTCTTTTTCAATTTTCTTTTGTTTTTCTTCTTCCTTTTCTAAAAAATCTTTATTTTTCAAATATCTGCTTCTTCCCTCAATTATCGCGTCGGCAAAAACCCTGGTAAAAAGTTTGACCGACCTTATAGCATCATCATTCGCCGGAATAGCAAGATCAGCTTCCCCAGGATCACAATTCGTATCCACCAAAGCTATGATCGGAATATTGAGTTTCTTTGCCTCTTTAATCGCTATTGCTTCTTTTTTAGTATCAAAAACAAGAAGACACTCAGGTACTTTTTTCATTTCCCTTATACCGGAAAGAAGCTTTAAGAGTTTATCTTTCTTTTTGGTTATATCAACTCTCTCTTTTTTGGGGAGCTTTTCCCAACCCTCATCCTCTTCCATCGCTTCTATTTCATTAAGTTTGTCAGTACTTTTTCTTATTGTGTTAAAGTTGGTTAGCGTGCCGCCAAGCCATCTTTCAGAAACATAATACATCCCACATCTTTCAGCATCCTCCTTCACACTTTTCTTTGCCTGTTTTTTTGTCCCAACAAAGATCATGCGTTTCCCTTCAGATGCCAGTGACACAATCATGTCATATGCTTGCTTTAACCTATCGAGTGTTATCCTCACATCAATTATGTATATTCCGTTTTGTTCTTTGTATATATATGGCTTCATTTTGGGATCCCATCGTCTTTTCTGATGACCAAAATGAACGCCCGCCTCAAGCAGATCTTCTATTTGAATATCCAACTTTTCCTCCTGATCGGTTTATCCTCCATCTCCCTATAATACAACCCGATTCCGTAAATCTCCGGAACACCACGGCTCGCAAAAAAGAGATGTGTGAAATTTGAAATCTATCTTTTAGAGAACTGGAACTTCTTCCTGGCTCCAGGCTGACCGTACTTTTTACGCTCTTTAATTCTCGAATCTCTTGTCAGAAATCCGTTTTCTTTAAGTATCTTCCTGTAAGAACCATCAATCAAGAGAATCGCCCTCGCGATACCCAATCTAATGGCGCCAGCCTGCCCCGTTGAGCCACCACCTCCAACATTAACTTTAATATCATAATGCCCCTCTATATCAGTAGCAACTAAGGGTTGATTCACCATAATAATCAAATTCTGTCGCTTTAGATATTCATCAAGCTCCTTACCATTAACCTGAATTTTTCCAGTACCTTCAGATAAACGTACACGTGCGATTGATTTTTTTCTTCTTCCAACAGCACAAAATTCCTCTTTTGCCAAATTTTCACCTCCCTTCATGTTTGCTAATTCCTATTGCCTTCCAGGGAAAAATAGAGATTACCACTCCAGTATTTCCGGTTGTTGAGCCTTGTGAGGATGCTCAGCGCCTGGATAAACTTTGAGTTTTTTCAACATTCTCCTGCCTAATTTATTATGAGGTAACATACCTTTTACAGCGTTTTTAACCGCAAAGGATGGATCCTTTTTCATCATCTCTTCAAAATTGGTTAGTGTAAGCCCACCCAGATATCCACTATGCCGCCAGTATTTTTTTTCTAAACGCTTATTCCCTGAAACATATACCTCCCGAGCATTTACAACGATTACAAAATCACCTGTATCCATATGTGGGGCAAAGAATGGTTTATCTTTTCCTCGAAGCACTGAAGCAATCCTGGATGCCATCCGTCCCAGAGTTTTTCCATCTGCGTCTACAACATACCATTTTTTACCAATTTCCCCCTCAGCAACAATTGTCGTTTTATTCATTCTTCTCCTTACGTGAACACACTTCTACATCTATATAATCCGAGGCTGAAATATATATCGCTTGAGATGTCTCGTCAAGGGACTTTACACGAATCGACCCCGTCATGTAACAATTAATACCACTCCAAAAAACAGTCATGCGATTCCGCTTAGATAGCTAAGAACCCCTTTCCCCATTTTTACATCAAGGGTAAACCCCCTTGAAGAGAAAGTCTAACCTATTCCCGGTCCCGGGTAACAAATCCAGAGCTCCCTTGTACAGAAAATAAATAAGCTGTCCCTCTATTAATCCCGGATGAAAGAAGCTATTTTTCCCCTCCCCGGATTTTCAATAACCCCTTTTTCCGTTATAATCGATGAAATATATTCAGCAGGAGTAACATCGAACCCCGGATTGTAAATATTAACATTCTCAGGCACTATCCTTCTTTTACCAAAATATGAAATTTCGCCACCTGAACGTTGTTCAATAGGAATATCATTTCCATCCGCAATATTAATATCAAATGTAGAAAGAGGCGCTGCTACATAGAGGGGTTTGCTATACGCCTTGCATAGAATCGCTAATCCAAGTGTTCCGATTTTATTTGCGACATCACCGTTCGATGCTATTCTGTCCGCGCCTACTATAACAAGGTCAACTTTACCGGCCGCGAAGAGAGAAGCGGCCGCGTTATCACAAAGAACGCTTACATCAATTCCATTTTTCTCAAGTTCCCAGGCCGTAAGTCTGGCTCCCTGAAAAAGAGGGCGGGTTTCATCGGCATATACTAAAAACTCCTTTCCCTCTTTTTTTGCTGTGTACAATACCGCCAAAGCAGTTCCATAGCCGGCAGTAGCTAATCCACCGGCATTACAATGAGTCAGGATATTCATTCCATCTTTGATGTATCGGGCACCATTCTCCCCTATTTTAATTTCCGTCTCCAGTTCTTCGGCATGAATACTAAAGGCTTCCCGGGCAACTAATTCACACAAACGCCGGGGATCTTCCTCCTCGGTATCAAACACAGATAACATTCTCTCAAGGGCATAAAAGAGATTTATGGCAGTAGGTCTTGTTACCTCGAGTCTTTTTTTCGCTTCCCAAAGACAATTTCTTATTTCATCAATAGAAATATCCGGGAAAGAGAACGGCTTTATTCCCACTTCCCTGTCAAAAATATATTCAGGATTATCCACCGATTCTGTCCGGAGCATTGTATCCAGATGGAGTAACATGCCGTAAGAAGCCGCAATCCCTATGGCGGGAGCTCCCCTTACTCTGAGAGAACGTATCGCCTCGGCAACTTCATTTAGGGTACGGAGATTCAAAAACTTCTCATTATTCGGTAACAGGGTTTGATCAATAATTACAACCATCCCTTTATTATAATCAATCGTTTCAATTATCATTTCACGGTCACTCTCCAATAATATTTATCTGAAC
>JAGHBT010000273.1 GCA_021160845.1 bacterium
ATTAATTGCTATTAGCTGTTTTATTGTTGCAGTAGGGGGGTTCTGTTTTTTGTCTGATGTTGCAGCCGGTGGTTTTGAGGATCAACTGCCGGTCACCGAACAGATCATTATACTTGGGAACCGCACATTCGACGATAAGACCCTTAAAAAGAAAATGCAGACAAAAGAAACCGGTATTTTTACCCTTTTCAATAAACCCCACTATCGTAGCGACTTCCTCATGCGGGACATGGAAAGAATCAAGTCCTTTTACAGGAAAAATGGGTTTTTTAGTACAGAAGTAACTCTTAGTTCAATTGAAAGGAATGAAAAAAAGAATTCAGTCAAGATCAAGATTATTATTAATGAAGGTAAACGTACCAGGGTTAGAAGCCTTGAAATTGAGAACAATAAAATAATTCCAGAGGAGGCAATAAAAGATGTACTGGAATTGACAGAAGAAAAACCCTACAATCCAAATTTACTTAAAGTTGATCAATACGCAGTATTTAACCTCTTTCTTGAGAGGGGTTATCTCGGGACAAGTGTTTCTTACGATGTTAATATTGATTCAGCTAAGGTAGATATTTTATGGAAGATCAAAATAGGGAAAAAGGCAAAGATTAATAATATTCGGATAAGGGGCAATAGGGAAGTGGGTAAGGAAATAGTATTGAGGGAACTTACTATACGTTCCGGCGACTATTTTGAGCTTAAAAAGATAAAACAAAGCAAGCAGAATTTATACAATACCGGGTGTTTCTCCTCTGTTGATGTTGAACCTGAAAATCTAAACCTTAAGGCTGGAGTTGTAGATATGTGTTTAGATGTGCGGGAGAGAAAAATGGGGTATATCGAGACGGGAATGGGGACCGGAAATGTTCACGCCAGTCATATGTTTCTTGAGTGGGGACAGAACAATTTGTTGGATAGAGGTTATAGTCTAAAATTAAAATCCTCTTATTCTTTTAGTTTATTTTCCGATAATAAAATCAATTTTTCAAATTTAGACTTTGAGAAAAAATATGTTCTTTACGAAGGAGAGTTGCGTTTTCCGCATATCCTGTCAACTTGGAACACCTTTTCACTGGGTGCTTACCATGAATATGATGCTACTATTCAGCCCGGCGTGTTTCGCGCTATGAGTTACACCGGCTCTATTTCCAGACAAGTTTCACGGCAGACTTCACTTTTGTTTAGTTATGTTTTCGAACATATAAAAAGGGACGCTGCCATCGAGGAAAAAGATGAATCAAGAAGGCGCTCATTGAAATTAAAATATAGAAGGGATACGAGGAATTATTATTTCAATCCAAAGAAGGGTAATTACTTTAATATGGAGCTCGCATACTCCGGAGGATTATTGGGTGGGGATGATAATTACTATTCCATAGTATCTTCACATAGAAGTTTTAGCAGTATTTTACATAAATCGGTTTTGGCATACAGGCTGAAGGCGGGTTACTCGGAACCCTTTTCCGAAACCGTTTCCAGCGGGCTTCCTCTTGAAAGTCGATTCTTCGTGGGTGGAGGAAACTCTGTAAGAGGTTATGAGGAAAACTCGTTGGGGCCAATTGGAGACAATGGAGATCCTACGGGTGGGCAGGTACTATTATTAACAAATGTTGAGCTGAGGTTCTTCTTTCCCGGGTTATCAAAATTTAATATTGGAGGAGTGATCTTTCTTGATGGTGGCAATGTTTGGAAGAATATCAACGCGATATCAATAAATCAGTTCACTCCGTTGAGGGAAACGGAAGAAACAACATCTAGTGATTTTAACTATAGCGCGGGTTTTGGGTTGAGGCATTATACACCACTTGGACCTATCAGGATTGATGTGGGCTTTCCGCTTAAAAAACCAGCTGATATTGATTATAACTACAGGATTCATATAAGTTTGGGTCAACTATTTTAGTGGAGAAGGAAAACGGTGGCTGAGAAGATTCTAAAAACCAGAATTCTGTTTTGGACTTCCGCTTTGGTTGTCCTCATACTTGTGGTGGCAATTTTAGGCATCCTCTTTATCCATACAAATTTTTTTGCCGGCAGGGTCGCGAGTGTTCTCGGGAGTTACTATTTTCATGGGACTAACTATAAGTTGGAAATTAGAAAAATCAACGGCAACCCTCTTGGCAGGCTTGATATTCGTGGTGTTACAATTCGTTACAAGGGCGATGATTTCTCATACGATGTTATAAGAATAGAGGAAATTCACTGTCGGTACGACCTGATTTCGTTATTGGGAAGTGGGCATAGACTGGATGAACTATATTTCTTAAAGCCTCATGTCTGGATAAAATCCACTTCTTCGGGAATTACAAGAATACCTGAAAGTAGCGGATCACTCGAAAAATTTTTTAGGTTCGCGGTGGAAAAACTTAGTGTTTCTAAAGGGCAGATTATATACCAGGGATCAAATAAGGCTGAAGCTGTGAAGAATATCAACCTGGATGGTTCTCTATATTCAGAAAAAAAAGAGAGTTACATTCAGATGCGAAATGGGTCATTCGATTTTGTAGCCCGAAAGATAAGTATAAATGAAATGAAGGGAAATGTTATCTGGAAGGTTGGTAAAGACAATGATAGCGGTAGCAGAATTATATTATTACAAAACTATTCTGTAAGAACGGGGAAGTCAAAATTAGTAATGAACGGAAGGTTTAATCCAGAATCAATGAATATAAAGTTGCGTGTAAAAACTGCGCCACTTGATTTGAAAGAAGCGGCCTGCGTTCTTGATTATGCCACTGGAGAAACAGGCAGGTTGAATGGTATCTTTGATATATGGGGTGGAAGCGACAGTTTGAATGTGAAGGGGGTTACAGATGGAATCATAGGTGGTTTTGCCCTAGAGCATTTTAGTATAGATATGCTAGCTAAAAATTCAAAAATAAGAATGAACCATTTCGAAGGAGAACTGAATGGAGCTTCAGTGGAGGGGAGTGGAGGTTACTTAATTGGGGTAGAAGAGTTGCTTGAAATCAACTTAAGAGCTGAAAATATTGATTTGTCAAAGGGATTTTATCCTGGTGCCAGGCTTCCTGAAACAGATTTTACAGGTAAAATAGGGATTAAATATTGTTTTTCCACAAATGAAATGAAGTTTCAACTTGATCTTGAAAGAGGCCATTTCCGAAGATTACCCTATGAACACGCAACTATTGCTGGAGTACATATAGGGGATACTCTTTTTCTTGAGAAAGTGTGGATGCAATCTCAAACACATAATATGAATATACATGGCAGTATAGCCGGTAAAGATAAAGTAAATCTATTCGTTGATATTCAATGTGAAGCGGCTGATACGCTATTTCCTTATTTTAATATTGAGAAGTACAGGGCAGGGGTTGATGTTAAAGGTTTATGGAGTGGAAGTTTTGATTCCTGGGATTTGCGTTTAAGTGGCAGTTGCAATAATTTTGAACACAGAGGCGTTTTTATTCCGGATGGACGTATCAAGTTTGCAATAAAAAAGGACGAATACTATAGTCTTTCCATGGATGTTTCAAGCGACAGTTGTTATATCAATCCAGTCGGTTTTTCTGGAATTGAGCTGTCGCTTGATTATTACCGTGGAAAGACGAATATAAAAAGGCTCGATCTTAAAAGATCTGCTTTTAAAGCAAGTATGTGGGGTGAAATAATAAATAACGGAAATGTCACAAAATTCGTATTTAGTGATGTTCTCCTTGAAATGCTGGGGGAGAAATGGAAGAGCAATGGTAATTTTAATGTTGTTATTGGTGATTCCACAATATTTCTTGATGATATGCAGTTTCATTCAAAGCTGGGCGCCTTATATTTAGGGGGTATTCTGAACAAATTAAAGAATACCCTGGATGGTGAATTTAGGTTTGACAGATTGGATGTGTCGCTTTTAAACAACTCCGGGTTAATGTCGGTTCCCTTGAAAGGGAAGACAAAGGGAACTCTGAGCTGCAGCGGAGATATTTCCAACCCGTCGATAAAGATAGATATTGAACTGATAAAAGGAATTGTTGATAGCATAGCAGTAAAATCACTGTCGGTTAATGCCTTTTATGAGGATGGACATTGTGAGATTGATTCTTTAAGTTTATCTACTACGGCAGGGTTCGGTTTTGCATGTGGAACGGTGGATGGGGTCAATTGGAAGGATATTAAACAAGATTGGAAAAAAGCTCTCCGTGTCGCAGTTGTAAATTTTGATATATATTCAGCTAGGTTGGCGATGAAACCCTTCGCAGGATATTTTGGTGATGTGCCCTTTGTGGACGGAACTTTCACGGGAAGGCTTGGCCTGACCGATTCGCTCGTGCATCCGGGGATAGATTTTTATGGAACAGTGAATGATTTAACTTTGAATCACATTAACATTCCGCGTATAGATTTACATGCTTCAACGTGGGGTGATCAAATTAAGTTTGACGGAACGATGTTTGTGTCTTCATTGGAAGAAGGCAAATTAAGCGGATTTCTGCCCGTGAGAAAAAAAGAATGGTTTTATTCTCTTGATAGGGATAAACCTCTCTATTTTAACCTTGAGCTTCCCGACTGTAACCTTAAAAGTGTGGAAGAGATTTCGGATCTTGTCGCGGAAGCGGATGGCAGGGGCTCGTTGCAATTCAACATTAGGGGAAGCTTAAATAACCCGGATTTATCCGGCAGAATAGATCTTGCCAATGCCGGCTTCAGGCCCGCTGGTATGGAAGAGAGATTCAGTGAAATAAACTCGTACATGAGCCTCGAGGATACACTTATAAAT
>JAGHBT010000215.1 GCA_021160845.1 bacterium
AAAAAATATCTTTTATCAAAGAATTTAAATCACTTAACTGGTTAATAGGATCCGGTTTCTACAGTGAGGACGTTGAGAAGCAATTAAAAGATGATATTCTCTCTGACATTAGTAAAATACGGTTTGGCAAAGAAGGGTATATCTTTATTGACAGATTAAATGGGGATGCTTTAGTTACAAATGGAAAACTTTTAAATGGAACAAAAAAATTGTGGGAACTTTTCGGAAAAGAGGAAAGAATAAAATCTGTTTTTGAGAAGGAATATGATGCGGCGTTAAAACCCAAAGGGGATTATATTTTTTATTCGTGGGAAAAGTTAACCGATTCAAATAAAGAATCGCCAAAAGCATCTTTTATTTATGGAATCACTGAATGGCAATGGATTGTCGGCGCCGGCGTTTATCTTGATGATGTGGAAGCCGATATTGCCGTTTTGCAAAAAATACAAAACAAACGGATTAAAGCAAAGATACTCCATTTTGTTCTGATTGATGTGGGGATAGTGGTTCTTTTTCTTCTTTTGTTTAGTTGGCTGACCCACAGGTTTAAAAAAGATTTTAACCTGTTTGCAGCGTTTTTTAACAAAGCTGCCCACTCTGATGAAGAAATCAACCGGGACCTGGTTCAATTTGTTGAACTTGACCGGTTGGCAAAAAATGCGAACAAGATGCTGCGGGACAGGATCCATGCTCAGCAGGTTATCCTGGATGAAAAAGAAAAACTTTTTATTACCATAGAGTCGATTGGTGATGGACTTATTACAACCGATTTGTCAAGCAGGATTGAATTAATGAATGTGGTAGCAGAAAAATTGACTGGCTGGAGGGTTGATGAAGCACAGGGAAAACCCCTGAGAGAGGTATTTTCTATTGTCAACTCAAAGACGAAGGAAGAAGCTGAAAATCCGGTAGAGCGCGTTCTTAAAAACGGGAAAACTGTCGGGCTTGCTAATGATACAGTACTCATATCCAGAAATGGAACCGAATACCAGATATCTGACTCAGCCGCACCTATAAAGATGTAAACGGCAGGACAACAGGTGTGGTGTTTGTGTTTCGGGATGTAACCAAAAAGTACAAAATGCAGGAGGATCTTCGCCAAAGCGAGGCTAAAAGTTGTGCTTTATTAGCCGCTATCCCCGATCTTATATTAGTGCAAAACCGAGATGGAGTTTTCCTCGATTGCTATACAACCAACCCGGATATCTTGTTCGTTCCTGTAGAGAGGTTCCTGGGCAAGAGAATGTGGGATATATTACCTAAAGAGATAGCTTCTTCGCTTACAGCCGTATTTGAACAAGCTTTGGCCACAAGCAGGATGCAAGTCTATGAATATCAGTTACCCATAGCCGGTCAACGGCGATTCTTTGAAGCACGGATTGTTCTCTATGGCGATGACAAAGTGTTAAGTATCATTCGTGATATCACCGAGAGCAGGCAGGCAGAGGAAGAGTTGCAGAAGATAGAGAAGCTTAAAAGCGTCGGCACCCTGGCAGGGGGGATTGCCCACGATTTTAATAATATTTTAACGGGTATCTACGGCAATATCTCCATGGCCAAAGAAGCAATTCCCGCGGGTACTCCGGGTGTCGAATTTCTTGAAGATGCGGAAAATTCTATGGCTAGGGCAACTCGTTTGACAAAGCAACTGCTTACATTCGCAAAGGGTGGAACGCCGGTAAAAGAGGATATTAATATTGGTGTGCTTGTAGAAGAGGTTGTTCGTTTTGATCTTTCGGGAAGCAATGTTAAGCCTGTTTTTGAGAAGGCAAGGGATTTATGGATCGCTGAAGTAGACAAGAGTCAGATACAACAGGTCTTTTCCAATCTTACAATAAATGCCGATCAGGCAATGCCCGATGGAGGATACCTTTTTATCACATTGGAAAACTCCGATATCTCAAAGGACGCGGTTCCGGGGCTCGACCAGGGGAAATACATCAAGATTACGGTGAGAGATGAGGGGATAGGTATAGAGCAGAAGCATTTTGGAAGGATATTCGATCCTTATTACACTACCAAGCAGGCGGGCAGCGGGCTTGGGCTGGCAACTGTATATTCTATCATAGAAAAACACGGCGGGCATATTGGTGTAGATTCGGAGATAGGCAAGGGGACGATTTTTACTCTCTATCTGCCGGCTTTGGGATCACGGCAGCAGCCGGTGAACTCCATTCATCCGGAGGTAGAAAACACGATGGAGGGACAAACTGGCAGAGTGCTTGTTATGGATGATGAAGATATGATTCTCAAACTGGTCACACGAATGTTGGGGAGATCAAGGTTTTCAGTTGAAACGGCGTGCGACGGCAGACAGGCGATAGAGATGTATAAGCAGGCGCTTGGTGCAGGGAACCCTTTTGATGTTGTTATTATGGATATTACGGTCCCCGGCGGTATGGGGGGTAAGGAAGCGGTTGGAGGGATTTTGGAGATTAATCCTGAAGCCCGTGTAATTGTCTCCAGCGGATACGCCAATGATCCTGTTATGACCAATTATGCTGAATACGGTTTCAAGGGGATCGTCGCGAAGCCATACACAAGGAATAAGATGCTGGCAGTATTGAATCAGGTTTTGGGCGAATAGCAATACTCAGTTCCATATTGCTTAATTTTACTTTTATCTTATAAAACAGTGGTTGTTCAGGAGAAAACGGAGATCAGCATTGCGGGTGGCGCCGTTACGCTGTCTTGAAAAATACATGACCGTTCTTCCATTCGACCAGCACGGTAGTCTCTTCCTGGATATTACCCTCCAGAAGTTCCTTTGCAAGCGGATCGAGGATCATTTTCTGTATAACTCTCTTAAGAGGCCTGGCTCCGAACTGCGGATCATAACCCAATTCGGCCAAAGCTTCAATTAGCCTGCCCGAGGTCTTCAGATTAAGCCCCTTTTCTTTTAATCTGTTGTTTATCAGATTGATCTGGATTTTAACAATGCGCGCAATATTATCTTTAGAAAGGGAATTAAATATGATTATTTCATCTATCCTGTTAAGAAATTCCGGCTTGAAAGAATCTCTGAGCGCTCCTGTTATCTTTTCTCTGATTTCTGTCTGGCTTATTGTTTTTCTTTCGTTCAGATATCTGCCGCCAAGGTTGGATGTCATGATCACAATAGTGTTTCTGAAGTTTACCGTATGACCATGTGAATCTGTGAGCCGTCCATCGTCCAGGAGTTGCAGAAGGATATTGAATACATCGGGATGCGCCTTCTCGATTTCGTCAAAGAGAATTACTGAATATGGATTCTTTCTCACGGCCTCTGTAAGGTATCCGCCTTCTTCATAGCCAACGTAGCCGGGGGGAGCGCCGAGAAGTCTCGACACTGAGTACCTTTCCATGAATTCGGACATGTCGATCCTGACGATGGCTTTCTCGTCATCAAATAATTGCTGTGCCAGGGCTTTGGCGAGTTCGGTTTTTCCAACTCCGGTTGGCCCGAGGAAAATAAAGGATCCTATCGGCTGATCGGGATTATGAAATCCGATGCGTGATCGTCTTACAGCGTTGCTTACCGCTTCAATAGCTTCTTTCTGGCCGACTACGCGTTTAGAAAGTCTTTTTTCCAGGTTGATTATCTTGTCTTGTTCTTTCTCTACCATCCTGCTCACCGGTATTCCTGTCCATTTACTTACGATCTCCGCGATATCATCTTCGGTTACTTCCTCGTGGATCAGCTGTTTGCCCGATTCCTCGAGTTCCCTTAGCTTGTTTCTGGTATCTTTCATTTCTTTCTCGAGCTGAACGATAATTCCATATCTCAGCTCGGCCACCCTTTCGAGGTTTCCATCCCTCTGAGCCAGCTTTTCGTCCGTTCTGGCCCGGTCGAGCTTTTCCTGTATCCCGCGTATTGAGACCATAATTCTTTTTTCATGTTCCCATTTGGTCCTTATCTCTGATCCGCGTTTTTCGAGATCGGCCAGCTTCACCTTAACTTCCTTGAGGCGCTGTTTTACCTCTTCCTTTTTCTTTTCTTTATCGAGCGCCCTTCTCTCGATTTCCAATTGTGTCACACTGTCCTGAATGTGCGCGAGTTCAATGGGGACACTGTCCATCTCCATTCTTAGTCCCGAGGTTGCCTCATCGATAAGATCTATCGCTTTGTCCGGAAGGAAACGCGAAGTGATGTACCTGTTGGAGAGTTTTGCCGCGGCTATCAATGCGGAATCGGCTATTCTGACTCCATGATACACCTCGTATTTTTCTTTCAGCCCCCTGAGTATGCCGGTTGTTTCCTTTACTGACGGTTCAGATACAAGGATAGTCTGGAATCTACGCTCGAGAGCGGCATCCTTTTCAATATGTTTCCTGTACTCGTCAAGCGTTGTCGCTCCCACACATTTTAGTTCTCCTCGTGCCAGGGCCGGTTTTATCATGTTGGAAGCATCGACGGCTCCCTCAGCCGCCCCGGCTCCAACCAGGGTATGCAGTTCGTCTATAAACAGAATTATTTTACCATCAGAGTTGGTGATTTCCTTGAGAACGGCTTTGAACCTCTCTTCGAACTCGCCTCGGACCTTCGCGCCCGCGACCAGGGTTCCCATATCGAGGCCCAGGAGTCTCTTGTTCTTTATGTTCTCCGGCACTTCACCCGCGGCGATCCGTTGGGCGAGACCCTCAACTATGGCTGTCTTGCCGACGCCCGGCTCGCCGATAAGAACCGGGTTATTTTTGGTGCGTCTGGAGAGTATCTGGATAACACGCCTTATCTCCTCATCCCTTCCGATCACAGGATCGAGTTTTCCCTGGCGGGCAATACGGACAAAATCTGTTGTGAATCGTTCCAGTGCTCTGTATGTGCTTTCGGCGGTTTTATCCCTCGCGCTTTGGGAGCCTCTGACTCCCTCGAGGGCCTTCATCAGTCCGTCACGGTTGATACCTGCCGAACGCAGCATCTTTCCTGTTGAACTATTTTCGCCCGCCAGGGCAAGAAGAAGGTGTTCGCTGCTGATATAATCGTCCTTCATCCGATCAGCCTCAGACATTGCTTCTCTTAATACCTCCTGCAGTTCTATAGAGGGACGGACATCCGCGATACCCCTCTCTATTTTCGGGTATGCAGAGAGAATTTTCTTTACCGATTGAGTTAGCGTTTCGGTTTTCGCGCCAATTTTCTCTATCACAGAGAGGACTATTCCATTTTCCTGTTCAAGCAGCGCTTCGAGAAGATGCGCAGGTTCCATCTCTGTGTTCTGTCTTTTCAGCGCCGATTCCCTCGCGGAAACGAGCGCTTCATATGCTTTTATTGTAAATCTATCCTGACTTAACATAACTACTCCTTTTCCCCCTGTTACCGCAGTAATCGTGCCAGCTATTCATAGTTATGTCTATCTATATAATTAGCAATGGGTTGTACGGCATTTTCAGTGTAATCTGCCTGTGAGCCGCTATCTAACTATTATGCTAAACTGCCGTTATGGCATAGATTGGTGGCGTTGGCATGTCACTATGGCAGCAATATTCTTTAAACATCGCAATTTATGTCTGCATAATCCATGGCATTTTTAGCTGCTTTCCCATGAAAGGTTCTTATATTGCGGTTAAGCGGTGCCTGAGCGGGAATATATTGATGTTCCCTATTCATCTTGAATACAAAATTTTTTAAAATAAATCGAGGATTCCGGCAAGTGAATTCCAGAATCCTCGATGCGATGATCGATCCTTTGAGTCAAAATCACCTAGTTTATTGCAGCCTTAAGAGCGAATTGAATACGGAAAGAATCGTATTCCTTGGAATCCGATTCAATTTGCTGGCCAAAATATTGATGTTTTGTCATATATTCAGTTTTAAGGTACGACAGTTCTAACATGCCGGTAAT
>JAGHBT010000182.1 GCA_021160845.1 bacterium
CGATTTCCCATTTTCATCTTCTATCATAGTGTACGGTACGAAGTAAAATTTGATCTCCAGCTTCCGCGGGCGTTCCATATTGTGTTTCAGAAGGAACGAACAAAGAATGTCTTCCGCGGTTTTATCATTCCTTTTGTGCGGAAGTATCAGGTGTTCGGGATAGTAGCTGCTATCCACCTGGAGAGCTGAGCCGCAATAGGAACATTTCAACATTTTTTGCCCGGGATATACCCTGTTTTCCCCGCCGCAAAGTTTGCATTTTACGATCATGCTTACTCTTCTTCTATTTTTTCACCACACTTCAAACAGAATTTTGTTCCGGGAGGAAGTTTGGCGCCGCAGTGCGGACATATTAAATCTTTCCCAAGTCTTTTCCCGCAGTTTGAACAAAAGGTTGCTTCGGCCGGGAGCTCCGTTTGGCAATAGGGGCATTTGTTGAGTGTAATAAGCTGCGCGCCGCAGTGCTGGCAGAATCTGGAATTTGGAAATACTTCATTATGACATCTAGGGCATTGAAGTTCTGCTGATGTTGAATTGGTTCCGGTAGGAGAAACCGTATTAACGGATTTTGCCAGCATACCCGGCATCATCATACCAAGTCCGGCTCCAACCCCAATTCCCATTCCACCTGCTGCCGCTGCTCCGGCGCCTCCGTTTCCACTCCCGGACGCGGCGTCACCCATTGCCTTGGCCGCTTTAAATTTAAAGAAATTGTCGAGGTTGCCGACCGCTTGAAGGCCGCTCCTTTCGTCGATCATCTTCTGGACTTCCGGAGGTGGAGTGATAGAATTTATAAAGAGATCAGATAATTCCATCCCATATTTGGAAAAGTCTTTTTTAAGACGGCTTCGTATTTCAACCGCGAGTTCATCGTAATTTTCAGGAAGGTTAAAGATAGTATCCAACTGTTCACCGAACAGATCATTTATTCTGGAAATGATCACATCTCTTAAATAGTTGTCGATCATCTCACTGGTAAACACCCCTTGGGTCCCTACTACTTGATTTATGAAAAGAACGGGTTCTTTTATTCTGAATGTATAGAGTCCGAACGCTCTTAACCTTACCAATCCCAGCTCGCTGTCTTTAAAGGCGACAGGGTCTTTTGTCCCCCATTTCTGATTCAGAAATGTTTTCATGTTTATAAAGTATGCTTCAGTTCTGAATGGACTTTTAAAACCCCATGGCAGGGCAAGTACTTTTGTTAATATGGGCATATTCTTGGTTGTCAGGGTATGGCGCCCGGAACCGAATATATCGAGGCCCTTGCCGTCTTTGAAGAAAACTGCGCTTTGATTATCACGAACAATAAGTTGTGCTCCCATTTTTATTTCTGCTGATCCTTCGGGCGGCAATCTGTGTACAATTTCCTCTCCAGTTTCGTCAAACCATTCTAAAACTTCCATAAATTGGGACATATTTCCTCCGTTCAATAATACTCAAGTTTAACAATATAGGGTTTTCTGTTAACCCCGTTTCACCCGTATGATCTCTTTTGCCGGCAAAATTGATAATTATATAAAATTGAAACATCTAATATCGATTCAGGGGCGAAGCAGCATTATTCGATCAATATCAGCATGTCCAGATGTTACAGAACGCCGGTGTTTGGATTTATAGAGCAAATGAAATGCCAAAATTCAGTAACTGCCGGAATAAATAACGAAATACTGATCCTCGAGCGGCGCCGGCATATTGGTAATTTGTGCTGATGAATTTAAGTTCGCGCCTAAATCGCCAATGTAAAATATCAGAGGGACTATAATAATTTGAGAAAATGCAAAAAATCAGGTTGGATAATGAGATTATATTAATTAAAATACATTTAAGAATCCTTTTAGTTCGAATCTTGTTGGCAGCAGTATAAGGAAGTTAAAATATGTTACCACCCCTTTCCCCCGCGGTTGTGAGGCATCTTGTTTACCCTTTCTACAGGGGGGTTAGAAAAGACAAGGTACTTTCTATCCTAGAGGAGTTGGAAGATAATCAGTGGCTTTCGAAGGAGCAGATAGAAGAGATCCAGTGGAGGAAGCTTAAAAGATTATTAAATTACGTTTCAATCCATATTCCATATTACAGGGATTTTTTCAGGAAGAGGGGGATAAAACCGGATGAGATAGAGAACCCCACTGATTTCATGAAAATACCATTTTTGACCAGGAATGTAATTGCTGAAAACAGCAGCTCTCTTGTTACGGGAGATCCCTTAATACAAGGTTATGCTTCGAGCACAGGAGGGTCGGCTGGTGATCCGCTCTATTTCTACTGTGATTTGGCTGCCGGGCCCATTCGCCGCGCGAACACCATTCGTCAGTTTCGCTACGCCGGTATTGATATTGGAGACAGACAACTGCGCCTGTGGGGAGGGCATTTGGACAGAACACGGAAAGAGGGTATTGCCGGGCGAATAAAAAACTATTTTAATAATATTCGATTTTTGTCGTCATTTGATATGTCTGACGAGGCGATGAGGAAATACGCTTATATTGAACATTCTTTTAAACCTTCATTAATTGTAGCTTATCCCTCCGCTCTCGCTCTTCTGTCCAATTTTTGTAAACGGAAGGCTTTGAAGCTTCATAAACCTAAGGTCATTATTACGAGTGGAGAGATGCTGTATCCTGAGCAGCGGGAGATAATAGAGGAGGTCTTTTCCGCTCCTGTTTTTAATCGCTATGGAAGTCGTCAGTTTTCAAATATTGCCAGTGAATGTAAGCAACATAAGGGATTGCATAGCGCGAGTGATCTCTGCGTCGTTGAAAGTATACACAAGAGCGGCAGGTTGGCAAAGAATGGTGAAATGGGGGAATTGGTTGTAACCGATCTGTCTAATTATTACATGCCGTTTATAAGGTATAGAACCGGAGATTTTGCCGTATCAACGGATAGAGTGTGTGGTTGTGGGAGAGGTTTGCCGCTTCTTGAAAAAATTGAAGGCCGCAGCTTTGATACAATCAGAACTCCGGAGGGAAAGTCTGTTGGAGGTTCTTTCTGGACACGGCTTTCCCGGGTGGTGCCTGGGATAAACAGATTTCAAATTGAACAGAAAGGGTTGAACGGAATCAATTTCAGGATTGTTCCGGGCCCCGAGTGGAAAGATGATTTTAAAAGTGTTCTCGAGGAAAAAATAAGAACTAACTGCGGAGATAATTTTAATGTCACCTTTCTTGTTGTTGATGATATTCCTCTTGCCCCGTCCGGAAAGTCCAGATTTATTATTCCTAACATAGAGGAGAAACTTGTCATTAAATCCAAGATACACAAAGCAAATGTTACAGCGGTGGAGCCCGATTTAAACGATTGTCTGCGTATAGATAAAGAACTTATGGAACTTGCTGACATTGCTGAATATGAAAAAGTTCTTATTGTCGATGCTACGAATGGGGTTCGCCTGGAAACGTTTGCCGTAAAAAGCCCGGGAGGAAAAGGTGAAATTGTTGCATGTGGAGCTATAGCCAAGCAACTTTCCACGGGGGATGAAATTGGTGTAATGGCATTTACGTGGTCAAGGGAAAAAGATTGTAATTTTAGTAATATCCTTGTTGATAGAGAAAATAAATTCGAGCGATATCTTACCGAACTGCCCGGTCAAAAAATTTAATGTAGAACTGGTTTCGCACATGGCGTTTGCATATTGATGATTGGAACTAATGAAGTTAGGCTTGCGGTTTGATTGTTAATAGGCAATACGTATTTGCAATATTTTCTTTCCATTTGCATTTATTAAAAATTTGATATATTTATTGGTGACAATAGTATTGATCTTTGACTGGTGGATGTATAATGAAACGGATGCTGTTAAAATCGATGATTCTGAAGGCGAGGGTTACTCAAGCGGATATACGTTATGTTGGAAGCATAACGATCGATGAAGACATTGTTGAGAAAGCGAATCTGAGTGAACAAGAAAATGTGTTGATTGTAGATAGAACCAATGGAAACAGGCTTCAGACTTATATAATTATAGGTGAAAGGGGTTCAGGTGTAGTTTGTATCAACGGCGCCGCGGCCCATCTGGTAAATGAAGGTGATATAGTTGATATAATGGCATTTTCCTGGTCCACAGGTGAAGCTCAGTCCCTTTTTCTAAAATTGGATGAAAATAACCATTTCTCCAGATATGTTACCACCGATTAGCTTTAACCCCTCTTGCTGACATCCGGAAAGGAAACAGATGTTCAAAAGGAGCCTGCGCCTCTTTGAACTTTGGGGTATTGCGGTAGAGATCCATATCAGCTGGATCATTGTTCTTCTACTTGTAACCTGGAGTTTTGCTACCGGGGTTTATTCCTCGGGTGATGCTGGAACTTTTTCCGATGCTCAGTCGTGGATTATGTCTCTTTTAACTGCTCTTCTGTTGTTTCTTTCAATACTTCTTCATGAGTTCAGCCATTCTGTGGTTGCTGTTCGTAACGGGCTTCCCATTGAAAAGATCACCCTATTTATGTTCGGTGGGGTGGCTCAGATGCGGCGCGAGGTTGAAACCCCCGTCGTGGAACTGAAGATGACTGCCGCGGGGCCCGCCATGACCCTTGTTCTAATAGGCGTTTTTTATTTGCTCGGACTACTTTTCAGTTCTTTCGGCACCCTTGTCGTTTTATTTAATTCCCTTGCGATTATAAACGGAATAATATTTATCTTTAATATGGTCCCGGGGTTTCCACTCGACGGTGGAAGAATACTAAGAGCGATTATTTGGAGTAGAACGGGTAATATTCTTAAAGCGACAAGAATTGCCAGCCGAATTGGTAAAGGATTTGCTTTTGTCCTGATGGGTATTGGCATTCTTAATTTTTTCATTTCCAGGGATTTTGTCGGTTGTATCTGGATGTTGATGATTGGCGCTTTTCTCATGCAAGCCGCAGATAGAAGTTACAAAAACATTCTTTACAGAGAAGTCATGGAGAAAATTCAGGTCTCTGAGATAATAAAAAGTGATGTCGTTGCGGTTGGATTATCAGTTGATTTGCTTACACTGGTTGAGGATTTCTTCAAAAGATACAATTACCTGTCTTTCCCCGTTGTTAAGGATGAAGTGCTGGTAGGGATAGTAACACTTGATGACGTGAATAAGATTGACAATGGCAGGTGGCCTGAAACAAAGGTGTCGGATTTAGTAAACAGGAATCTTGCTGATTTTACAGTTCGCGGGTTCAATCCTGCCGGGAGACTCCTTCATCTTGTAAACACAGGAAAGTACGATTCTTTTCCGGTCGTTGATAATTATGGTAGCTTAATTGGTGTAGTAGCCAGGAGCGATTTTGAAGAAGCTGTGAGGGTAATGGCTTCTGCAAAAAATTAATACATGCGCCGCTTTGATAGAATCTATTCTCTGATCGAGCGTCGATACTGAGACATAATCACAAACCATTATTATTTTGAATGTTGATTTCTGCCCATGTCTGTAAAGACGGGGCCCGCGGCGAGTTCAGAGGCGAGCTATAATTTGGGTTTTTTCGTAGTTATATCATCCGGCCCTTTTATAATATTGGTTAAGATATAGCAGAAAAGCACGATAAGTGTAGTGGTCATCAGTGAGATTGTTTGGCATTGATTATATGTTCGAAAGATGAACAGATGGGAAATGTAAACACCAGATTGGAATTATCCAAAAGCGGATTGGGCTTTACTGATAATAATAAATGGAGGGATGCCGTACTCGAACACATTGGCGTGGCTTGTTTTACAAAAGACAGGGATAGAAGATACACTTTTGTTAACGCTTTATTTTGTGATCTTGTGGGTGTTTGCGGAAATGATATTATTGGGCAAGGAGATGAGGATTTAGGATTAGGTTTTCCATGCGAAAATAACGAGAAAGATGATATTCGGGTTCTGAAAGGGGAATTTGTCCATCTCAGTAATGTAAGATTCCCCGGGGTGAAAGATTTGCTCTATGATATTCGTCTTAACCCCGTATATGACAGTGATGGTGAAGTGAGCGGAATTTGTGGAATAATAAAAGAGATAAATGGAGAGATAAAGATTGCGGGAGACTTATTTGATTCTCAAAAGGAATATACCATTACGACAATGGTATCTCGAATTGCTCACGATTTTAATAATTATATTTACGGGGTAACAGGGATGGCAACTCTGGCTCTTGAAAATGCCGTCGGTAACGAAGTAATAACTTCAGATCTTGAAAAAATACTGGAGATTACCGAAAAGATGGGTGGTTATATTAAGAAATTGGTTTCATTGGGGGTTAAAGATTCAATAAAAATGCAAAGGGAGTCCTTAAAAGATGTTGTAAAAGGAGTTGTTTCTCTTGTGATACAAATATTTCCGAATGATATCATAATTGATACAACCTACCCCGAAGATGAGTGTTTTGTATTAATCGACAGGAGACAGGTAGAAGTAGCGATTTTGAATATCCTGATAAACTCGAAAAAGGCGATAAATAAGGATGGCAAAATTTTTGTATCACTTAAACGCGAAGAAGAAATCATTAAAAACTCCGGGCTGAAATACCTAAGTCTTGAAATCAGCGATAACGGTTGCGGTATGGCCGCCGAGGTTAAGGATAAATCACTAAATCCTTTTTTTACGACGCACGCCGGAAAGGGCGCTGCGGGGTTTGGGTTAACAATAGCTTCTGAGATTATTGAAAATAATGGCGGAAACTTACTTCTGAATACATCAAACGGAGAGGAAACTTCTGTTGACATCCGTTTTCCTTCTCTTAATTGAGGTAGTAAAGATAAATAATAAATTTTATTGAATCGTCTCTGTAGGGGAAGGGCGGCGTCGTTATCACTTTACATCTTTTTTGTAAGCAGATTTTTCAAAGATACCGGAAGGCTGTAATTCCCGGATCAGCGAAGTTTATCTATTTCACTGATCTGCTCACCTGTAAGTTCATTGGCGTCACCGAGCAATTCTGTGATGAGGGTCGCTTTGGCCGCCGCTTCCAGCACTTCAATTTTGTTAAAGGCATCCTCGAGGGAAAGCCCAAGGCATACGGGGCCATGATTTTCCATTAGCAGCACATCCGTATTTGTGGCTGCCTCAGATACTGCCAGGGCTAATTTTTCGGACCCCATAAGGGCATAGGGAACCCTGGCTATTTCTCCCAGGATAAATCGTGATTCGCCGGTGAGATTACTTTTTGTCTTTCTGCCTGTAGCTGACAGGGTGGTTGTCCATGGGGGATGAGCGTGAATTATTGCTTTGATATCTCCACGGCGTTTGTAAATTAGCAGATGAAGGTATGTCTCCATGCTTGGCTTCTGGTGTGAAGAAAGGTTTTCGCCATCTGTGGAAATCTCGCATATGGTTTCAGCCGTGAGTCTTCCTTTGTCGTCTCCGGATGGAGTAATAAGGATTGAACCGTTAGTTATCCTAAGACTTATATTGCCCCCGGATGTTGTAGTAAGTCCGCGGGAATATAGACGTTTCATAAAATACGCGATTTCCTCTTTTTTTCTTTCCGTCATATTATCCGCCATTTTGAAAGAGTTATTCTATACGCTGCTTTCAGATACGATTTTACCATAATTGTTCATTACAATCATATAAATAAACAGAGCAAAAGAAAAGGCGGAAAGAAATAGAGATGGAATATTAGTACCTGTAAGTCTGGTGTGTGATTTCTGTTCTGAACCCAGGGGGCTGGATGTTTAAAAGGGAATATAGACTGATTCGTAAAAATCCGGTATTATTTTTCTTTATACAAGGAGGTTTTGAAATGAAGGTTTTAATAATTACCTTGAGTACTTTATTGTTAATTGTGTCGACATCAGCTCAGTCATTCGAAGCGCGGGACTATTTGCCAGAGGTGCGGATGTCTCTGGATACTATCGGCTATGCTACCACTCCTTCACAAATGGAAGCGATTATAAATTTATGTGATTCAATGGAAAACACGCGGTATTTGGAAAATGAGCAGGCACATTCCGTAATGTCAGAAAGGAATTTGATAGCGGCAATTTGCCCTCATGATGATTATCTGTACGCCGGGCCGGTTTACATTCATGTTATGAGGGAAATAAAGGCTCCGTTGATTATAATGTTCGGTGTTTCTCACCATGCCAGGCACATGGGGATAGAGGGAAAACTTATCTTTGATGATTTTAAGTTCTGGAAGGGGCCCTATGGAAAGCTACAAATTTCCGGGCTCAGAGAAGATATTATAGAGGCTCTCCCTCGAGAATATGTGCTTGTTGATAGTGATATCCACGCGAAGGAGCATTCTCTAGAAGCCTTTCTGCCCTTTTTGCAGTATCAGGAATTTAAGGAGAAAAACAAAAACTTGGACAGGGAATGGGTCTCTTCCCTGAGGATTCTCCCGATTCTTGTAACAAGATTCAAAGGGGAGTCGCAGGGGAAAGTGGCAGATACACTTGCAGCCGTATTGAAGAAAGAGTTGCAGGATAGAAATTGGGTAATGGGCAAAGATGTGCAGATTCTTATTTCCGCTGATTGTGTACATTATGGAGACGAAAAATGGGGTGGGCGGAATTACGCCCCGTTTGGAACAGACAGAGAGGGATATGAAAAGGCGCTTGAGCAGGAAATGAAAATAATTAATTCATCTTTGACGGGGCGGATAGTTGCCGGACGCATAAATCATTTTAGATACCTGGTTGAGAGAGATGATCTGGAGTGGCCATACAAGATACCCTGGTGTGGCGTTTATTCAATTCCGTTCGGGTTGAGCGCTCTTGGCAAGCTGTGTAAACTTGTCGGCCGTGAACCCCCGGAAGGCATTTTATTGAAATATGGAACCACTTTGGACCCGGGCCGGCTTAATATTGGTACTAAAGGGCTTGGAGTCACCAACATTAATACACTTCATCATTGGGTTGGACATGTGGCTATAGGGTACTGGTGAATTTTCTAAAAAGCAATGTAACGATGAGCGTTAGCGTTGTTGCTTAGTGCGATTTGAATAAAGAGTGTTGTATTACCGCTTAATTATTATTGTGGATAGCATCAATGCTGGATTATGCGGATGCGGGATTTTCTGGAATAATAGGATTAACCCGGGTTCAGTTCTATTGTATCCCCCGTGTGTGAATTGGTTTCAGTCAATGTGTTTGGAGGCAGTTCCAGAGCGCCTATAGCCCCGGATGTTGATTCGGCAAAACAGCCCGGAGGGAAGTTTCTAAGCATCTTAACGATTTTCCTGTCTTTGTTGATAAAGATTATATCAACAGGTTTTTTCATGCCGACAGTATAAATCCCGCTGCAGGGAAATAACCACAGGGCACAGCTGTTTGGTATCCCATGTTTATTTATATGCCGAAGGATTTTTTGGAAGTTGGAACTTAATGTAAGCAGAGTATCCCCGAGTATGGCATGTCGTGTTATATTCCAGGCTGACATTCAATCTCCTTTATATAAACATCCCGGTTATTATCACGGCGAGAGTTGACATCGCCAGTATTGTCTTCCATGGCCCGGTTCTAAGTTGGGGTGATTTTCGCTCTGTTTCTAATGATTGCGAGCTGTTACCATAATTATTTTCTTCGTTCATTCTATTTGCTTCTATTCGGGCGAGTTGAGATTTAAGGTTTTCTTCCCCAAGGCTTGTGGGCTGGATTGGAACCATCATTTGTTGAATATTTGAAAATACCAATTGTTGTGATTTAAAAAGCCTGGAGAGGGCGAGAAAGAAAAAGAGAATTGTAAAAACAAGTATTGATCCCAAAGGCCCTGTAATTGCTCCTGCTACAGTTGAATAAACAAATCTTGATTTTGTTGTTTTTCTGTTAAAATGTATAGGAATGGTTAGAAAAAAGGATATGACGATACCTGAGACTGAGAAATACAGGCCGTTTATTCCATCTCTAAATGTGTGAACCGATATGGACATTATCGCTACAACTATAATTGACGTAAGAAGATTTCTTTTTGAGTTACTTGTCAGAATAACAAGAATAAAGAGTACCGCCAGAAGTTTAAGAAACATTGTCTGAAGTTGATATATTTCCACTATTTACCCTTCCTTTTTCACCCAACGCATTTCCTCTTCCAATGTAGAACAAGATATATTCCTTAAATTGGGTTTGAATTACAAAGAAAAACCGAAGGCTTGCGTTATTGCATTGCGATCTTGTAATTTCTTTGTTTATACGGGGTTATCTGTGCTCGTAAGAGTAACATTTTTCTCATGAAATCAAAATTGAAAATAAGCATGTTCTTGGAGCGGAAAAATATGGGGAATTTTTACCAAGGAATCTTTTTGAATTGCAGGTGATGGGAAATAGTACTCAGTTTTATATAGCACGTGGAAGGCCGTTTCTACCGATTGCTTAATAATGCCTTAAAAGGGGTAATTGTGGCGCGTCGCTTCTTATACCGGAATCTCTTCTTTTTCATCTGTTTCATAATATTTAAACATAGTTTTCTTTTTAAAGAGCAGGAAAGGCAATACAGATCCTAGAATAGCGGGGATAATATAGGAATGTCCGAACATTGCAGTGGCTAACAAAATTGAAGCTATTGGAATATTCAACGCGGAAGCAAGAATGCCCGATATGGAGCAGACAAGGATCGCGTAGTACGCGGCGGATCCGGGGTCAATGCCTGTAATGCTGCAGAGCAGCGCTCCGAATCCCGACCCGATAATCAAGAGAGGACCGGTTAACCCCCCGCTCATACCACTGCCTACTGTTAATGATGTTACTGCTATCTTCAATATCAGGAAACTGACAATGAGAAGAGGTATATTTCTAAAATAGAGAGAGGATAGAG
>JAGHBT010000192.1 GCA_021160845.1 bacterium
CAATAAGTTTGAAGAGATTAACAAAAATATGGAGTCGGTTGACCCGTTAAATTTTACTGATAGTAAGAAATATACCGATAGGTTAAAGCAGACCCAGAAGAAAACAAATCTTAAAGATGCAGTTAGAACTGCTTACGGGAAACTCAACGGTGAATATATTGTTATTGCAGCCATGGATTTTACTTTTATCGGTGGATCGATGGGGTCGGTTGTTGGAGAAAAGATTGCCAGGGTAGCCGGAGAAGCGGTTAGTGATACTCTTCCCCTAGTAGTCGTTTCAGCGTCCGGTGGGGCGAGAATGCAGGAATCTATACTTTCACTTATGCAAATGGCGAAGGTTTCCGCTGCCATTGCAAATCTATCAAACGCCGGTTTACCTTTTATATCTATTTTAACTAATCCGACCACAGGCGGTGTCGCGGCTTCTTTTGCTTTTCAGGGAGATGTGATTATCGCCGAACCAAAAGCCCTTATTGGTTTTGCGGGCCCGAGAGTAATCATGGAAACAGTAGGAGAGAAGCTTCCGGAGGGATTTCAGCGTTCCGAGTTTCTCCTTGAGCATGGGATGATTGATATGATATGCACCCGTAAAGAATTAAAAAGAGTTATTGGGGTTTTTGCCGACACCTTCATGCGGAATAAGGAGCTTAGATATAAGGAAGAGAGCCTAAATAATGATAACAAAACGCTCTCGCTTATCTGGTAGGGGATATCCATTTTCAAATATAGAGTTTCTTTATTCCCTCAGACCGACCCGGATGAGGCTTGGGCTTGAAAATATTATCGCGCTTCTTGATTCGTTAGGCAATCCACATATGGGATTTCCCGCGGTGCTGGTGGGGGGTACGAATGGGAAAGGTTCGGTCACTACTTACATTTCTACTATTCTCCGGTACGCTGGACTTAAGGTAGGTACTTTCTATTCTCCCCATCTTTTTAGGATCAATGAAAGGATTCGGATAAATAACCGGGAAATATCCTCGGATACTTTGGATCAGATTGTGCGTCGGTTGAGAAGTCGGTACAAAACGACACCGTTTACTTTTTTTGAGGGAGTGACGGCGTCAGCGGCCCTCTATTTTTTGCGGGAGAAGGTTGATATTGCCATATTTGAAGTAGGCCTTGGAGGAAGGCTTGACGCTACACGCCCTGTCAATGCTGTTGCTACTGTAATAACAGGGATATCAATTGATCACAGCGGGCACCTGGGTAAAACTAAAAAAGCAATTCTTGGCGAGAAGTTGGGAATTGTGCGTGAAGGAGTTCCGTTGATAGCTAATCTGGATACTAATTCTCTCATCGTTGAGGCGTTCGAGTATTGTAATCAGAAGGGGGCCACTTTGATAAATGTATCTGAGGATACATCTTCAAGGTTAAAGAGTATTACTGCTGAAAGGATGATCTTCAGTTTAAAAACCGGCAGATCTGATTATGGAGATATTGAAACAAAAATGATTGGAAAGGCGCAGAGGATGAATGCGGCAACCGCGGTAAAAACCATTGAAGTGCTAGAGGATGTAATGGAAAAATCATACGCGAGGTATGTGAAAGTTGGTCTGAATAAAGCCTTTTTCCCCGGTCGTTTTCAGGTTTTGCGGGGAGTTCCAAGGATAATTCTGGATACTTCGCATAATGAGCAGGCCCTTATTCACTCGCTAAATACACTGCTTGCCGTTTCGCCGCCTCAAAGAAATATCCTTCTTTTTGGCTGTTTAGCGAGAAAAGAACTTGGGAGATTTCCACTCGAAGCCTTGAAATCAGCGAGGAAGATTGTTCTGGTTCCTCTCAAACAGAAGGGGGCCGAATCAAGAGAGGCCTTAATGAAATATTTTACCGAAGCAGCGAAAGAAATTAAAGAAAAGGTTTTGGTGATCCCGGCAAGGGGAATGAGCGATGCTTTGGAAAAGGCAAAAAGAGGGTTAAAAGTGGATGATACATTATTGATATTTGGATCACATCATACAGTGAATGAAGCTGTTTCGTATCTTTAAATGCGTTGACATTGATATTGGCTTTTATATGAATATTAGAGTAGACGAAGGTTTACGGTTGTTCAATCGTCGATGGAAGGAAAGGAACAAAATATGGGATTTGTCTACGGGGTTGATATAGGGGGGACTAATATCAAACTTGGTATTGTAGATAGTGATGGTGGGGTTGTAACGGAGGGAATGATTTCCACTGTTGCCGAAGAAGGGCCGAGTGCTGTTGCTGCGAGAATAAATGAATGGTTTGATTTACACATGGGAGGTGTCTCCGAAATCAAGGGAGCAGGTGTTGGATGTGCAGGATTACTTGACAGCAATAAGGGGTTCTTGTATTCATCACCGAATCTTCCCGGATGGAATAACATAGAGTTGAAAAAACTCTTTTCAGAGAAACTTGGGGTTCCGGCGGTTATTGATAATGATGTAAATTGTGCCGCTTACGGGGAATTTCGCCTCGGGGCCGGAAGAGGAGTAAAAGATTTTGTATGTGTTACTTTGGGAACCGGGGTCGGGGGAGGGTTAATAATAGACGGCCGTCTTCACCGGGGGTTTTCGGGGCAGGCTGGAGAAATAGGGCATACGGTAGTCAAGGTGGAAGGAAAACTGTGTGGGTGTGGTAACAGAGGATGTCTTGAAGCCTATATCGGGTCGTCCGCCATTATAGAAAGGACGAAGGAAATGCTTGAGAGAGATAGTAAAAACTCTCTCCTGGCGATCGACCGATTGACTGTGAAGGATATAGCCGTAGCGGCGGAAGACGGAAACAAGATTGCGATAAGTGCTCTGGAAAAAACAGGCTGGTATCTCGGGATAGGTTTGGTAAACATAGTCCATATGATTAATCCGGAGGTGATAGCAGTTGGGGGCGGAGTTTCCGGAGCCGGTGATTTAATCCTTAAACCCGCTAGAGAGGCATTTGCGGAGCATGTAATGAATGATATATTTCTGGATGTGCGTATTGTTCCGGCACAGCTTGGAAATAAGGCATCTTTCCTGGGCGCGGCTATGCTGGCGTTTGATCACAAACTGGCAAATTAATCCGAGTAATGTGTCATTTTTTTTGTGTTTTTAATCGCGTATTGCAAAAACCATAAATGTAATGCTTACTTGTGCGAGGGGCATGTGTATTGGCGATTGTTAGTTGGTGAACTTCCGGATGTCAGATCAATCGCTAACAGAATAGATTGAACGGAGAATTGTAGTTGAGCAGGTTTTTACAAAACATATCGTTTTTGATGGTATATGTGATTATTGCAATACTGGTTTGTCCGGAGTCTCACTCCGCCGCTTCTGAAATTGAGGAGAATAAAGCCAGAGCCGATTCGACCCTCTATCGGTTGAAAGCTGGACATTTAAGATACAGGGTAGAGGATGATAATCAGATAGTTTATTTAAGTGACGGTGTTCGTATCGAGCATCAGACGATTACAATCACTTCTCTGAAGGGGAGAGATTATGTGGATGAAAAGCGCGTTGTTTTGATAAACGAGGTTCACGCTGCAGACAGTACTATGGAGATATTCGGGGATAAAGGAGAGTATTTTAAAGTTGAAAAGGTTCTTTTCGTGAAGGAAAATGTACGGTGTCTCAATGAAGGAATGGAAATCATATGTGACCGGGGTAGATACGACAAGGAAGATAAAGAGGCTCTTTTAACAGGTAATGTTAAGCTTTCCGACAGTACAAGGGTGTTATACGCCGATACTGTTTATTATAACAGGGTAACAGAAATTGCCGACGCCTTCGGCAATGTTGTTTTAATAAACCTGGTCGAAGACTATGCGATTGCCGGAGCTCACGCGCGTTACCAAAGAAAGAAACAGAAAGTTGTTATGGATGCCGTTCCCATTCTTACTTTTGATCAGAGTAAAAAAACCCCCGGGCGGATTAAAGCAAAGAGCTTAAAATTTGATCTTGATAAAAATATAGGAATGGCTGTGGGAGAGGTAATATTGATTAAGGGTGATACAAGGGCTACTTGCGATTCTGCTGTTCTGTTTAACGATAAAAAATATGTTGAACTCCGTGGAGAACCTAAAGCCACAAGCGGGTCGTCGAGTATGTCCGGAAAAGCAATTGAACTTTGGTATGACGGAAGAGAGGTTAATCGCATTGTTCTACCTAAAAAGGGGCGTCTCTCGGAAGGGCCGCCCAAAGGGTCGCATTGGTGGAAAGATTCATGGGTTGAGGGAGATTCTGTGATAATTCACCTGTCTGAGGAAAATGTTGATTCAGTTAAAATGTTTGGAAACGCGAAAGCGATGTACTATCCGGTTGAAAGTGAAAATAACAAAGTGTCGAATAATTATTCCACCGGTGACAGCATGTTTTTCGAATTTGAAAATGGCGATTTGGATTATGTTCGGATTTCAGGCAACGCGAATGGTTTATATAAATACCTTCGTATAGAAAACGATGAGACGATTGACAGTTTGGCCGCTAAGATGGACACGATTCTTAAATACCGTGATTTTGATCTTGAAAGCAAAAGAGTCAAGTACGGTGGTGTTAATATAGAGTATTTTGCTAACACCGAAGATATAAGACTTGATAAGAAGACCAGTTTATACTACGAAAACAAGATATTAACAGCGGATCATATTGATTTTAACTCTAAAATGAATATTCTCAAGGCAGAGGGAAACCCCGTACTGGAAGAGGATAAGCAGAAGATGTATGGATATGAAATGGGATATGATATGGAGGGAAGCGGCGGTATTGTCTTGGATGGTTCAACCAAATATGATAAGGGATATTATCGGGGTAGACGTATATTCAAGGATGGCGTGGATATTCTAAAGGTCTATGATTCGATTTATACAACCTGTGATTTAAAAAATCCTCACTATTCGCTTCGTGCAAATAAGATGAAGGTATATGTCGGGGACAAGGTTGTTTCAGGTCCGATCAAACTATATATTGGTGAGATTCCGATATTTTATCTTCCCTTTATGGCCAATTCAATTAGGCATGACAGGCATTCAGGAATTCTTAGGCCCAATTTTGATATTGGTATGAACAGCAGAGATGGCAGATTTATCAGGGGTCTGGGTTATTATTGGGCCACAAATGATTATACTGACTTCACTGTTAGAACAGACTTTAATGAATATCAGAATTTCAGGGTTCGATTGGATAATAGATACAAAATTAGATATATGCTGAATGGTAATGTAACGTTGAATTTTATGAGGGATTTTCAGAATAAGACGGGGGAATGGACTGTGAATTCTTCCCATAGCCAGAGTTTTGGGAAGACTGCTTCCTTTCGATCCAATCTTAGGTTTGTAAGTAGCGATCAGGCGCAGAGCGCTCTGCATAGAGCGGATGATGTAAAGAGGATTGTTGACCGTAGAATATATTCAAGCGCGAGTTTCAACAAAAGTTGGGGAGGAACAAAGCTTGGCCTGTCTGCAAGCCGTAACCAGAAATTGAATGTGAGTGATCCTAATACAAGCAGGGTTTCGGGTACAATGCCTTCTCTCTCTCTTAACTTTCCGCGAATATCCCTTTGGTTCGGAGGGAGACATGATGGCAGCGAGAGTATCCTGGAGAGAATGCTGAAAAGTATATCCTTTTCCCCTAATCTTTCTGCAAAGCGTACGACGGAAGAGAGCATGGCGAAAAAGAGTACTAAGGTTTCGGCCAATTCAGGGGCTTCTTTCAGCCAGCAGCATAAGTTACTTTTTTTAAATTTTTCTCCTTCATTATCGACGCGATGGAATTATTCAGATGTTAGTTATTATGATATTGACACATCATTGGTTGACCCAAGTTCGCTTGTTAATGAGAGTAAGAACAAGTTTACCATGAATCTTAATGCTGGAATAGGAACTACTCTCTATGGAACCTTTTATCCGAAGATTGGATCGATTCGCGGGATTCGGCACACATTTAATCCCTCGGCCAGTTATTCGTATACTCCCAAACTTGGAACAGGGCAGATTGAAAACAGGTTTGTAAGATATTCAATCAGAAATATACTTGATTTAAAAGTGCTTAAAAATGAAGAATTGGTTAAAAAAAATAATGTGATAACATGGAATCTTAGTGGAAGTTATAATCCTGATGTTGCCAAAGACAATCGTTTATCCAATATAAGTAGTAGTGTTCGTACTTCTATAGGGAATCTTATGTCATTTAGTCTGAATCAGTCAATAGATCCAAAGGAGAAGGAGATAGTATCAACTAGTTTCAGTGCTGACCTTTCACTGGGTGGGGCTTTTTCGTATCCGGCTAAATGGAGACTGCGTAAAGCTGAAAAGATTGCCGCTGCCGGCGCTGATTCGTCGGAATCGAAAGATGATAAAGATCATTTGGGGGGAAGCGCGGGTGGCCAGCGGAGATGGTCGTTTAATATAGGATATAGCTACTCCAGTAGGGGTATAGGTGCGGACAAATCGATTTCAAGCAAGGTTGATCTCAGGGGTAATCTCAAATTAACAGAGGGTTGGCAGATTTCCTATTCCGGTTATTATGATTTGGAACGGCAGGAATTTACGAATCAGCAGTATTCACTTAAGCGTGATTTGCATTGCTGGCAAGCAAGTTTTATACATAGGGAGTTTGGTGGTGAATGGAGTTATTATTTCCAAATTTCTATCAAAGAGCTCCCCGATATAATGTATGAAAGGGGAAAGAGAGGAATAAGAAATTCAACCCCATTTATGTAGGCTATTTGTTAATAAAAAGTGTTGACAGGTATATGAGTTGGGGCATAGAGTGTTTTCATATGGCTTCTTTAGTATGAGTGAAGGAGGTGAAGAATGAATAAAACGGAAATGGTAGAGCAGGTTGCGAAGAAAACCGGTTTGACACTTAAGGATTCAAAGGCTGCTGTTGACGCGATTTTCAGTACAGCTCCAAGAGAGGGTATTGTCGCGAGTGAAGTAGCAATGGGTAGAAGAGTGCAGATTACTGGATTCGGCACTTTTTCGCGTCGTGTACGCAAAAGACGCAAGGGTCGTAATCCTCAGACCAACGAAACTATTACTATCCCAGCTGCAAAGGTTCCAGCTTTCAAGGCTGGCAAAGCCCTTAAAGCTCGTGTGGCAAAGAAGTAATTCAGTTAACGATTAGTAAGGGAGCAAAGGAAAAAGTTCGTTTGCTCCTTTTTCTATACTCTTTTTTTTGCGGAAAGAGAGAAAGTGAAAGTAACTTTTTTATTTTTCGTGATGGCTATGTTGCTTGCGGCTGTTTCCGGTTGCCGTGAAGAAAAAGCTCCTTTTACAATTCTTTTCACCAGTGATGTTAACGGTAAAATCAAAGCCTTTGGTTGAGGAGATGCTGCTAATGGCGGTGTAGCCCGGCGGGCTGCTGCTTTGAAAAAAGAATTTGAAAAGGACAATTCCGCCTTACTGTTGTCCGCCGGCGATTTCTACGCTAAAAGCGGAATTTTAGCAATGTACAGGGGACGGTTTCTTGCTGATATGATGGTAAAGATGGGGTATTGTGCTGTTGCCATTGGTGAACATGAGCTTAACTATCAGATCAGGGCTTTACGGGAGGGAATAGAAAAAGGGTTGCCCGTGATCTGTTCTAATCTTTATGAGAATGGCGAATGTCTTTTTCCTCCGTATTTAATTAAGGAGGTTCATGGTAACAAGGTTGGTATTTTTGCTTTGTTGAATGAACCTCTTCCTCAGGGGTTGGATTTGCAGCTTAGGTCTCCATCTGGCCGGAGCAAGGTTATTTTAAATGAGCTTAAAGAGAGAAATTGTGATATTATTATTCTGATTGCTCATATGGGAAGCAATAAGCTGAATGAAATCATGCCATTTCTTGATGGCGTTGATTTAATCATTCGTGGCCACGCGGACTCGCGCACTGTGGTATCTGACGGCTGTATGGATAAATCGATAAAAGTTCTTGATGATTTGGATATTCCGGTTTTGTTCGCCGGCGACAGCGGGAGAGTTATAGGAAAGGTTGTTATTGAACCCACAGATTCTTCAGGATATGTGATTTCCAACTCAACAGTTATACATTTGAAAAAATCTTCCGAGAAGGACCAACAATTTGCGAAATACTTGCGTGAATATTTTGAGATGGAAGGAGAAAAGCTTCGTGAGGCCAGTATGAAGAAACTTGTTTCTCATGATAAACACGGAAATTTAAGAGAAAAGTTTCTAGGTGGTGATATCTGCGCCAGATGCCACAGTGATATTGCATCAAAATTTATATCATCACCTCATTCCCGTGCTTTTGACAGGTTTAGAAATGTTGGCAAAAAATCGGAATGTCTTAAATGCCACACAACCGGATATGGAATGTATTCCGGGTTTGGTTCAGATGAGGCTCGTAAAAATAAGATGAACCTTGAGGGGGTTACGTGCGAGGCCTGTCACGGGTATGGGACAATTCATTCACGTGATGGTGAATATGTAAATACAGCGAGAAATGTCTGCAAAACATGTCATAGTTCAGACAGAAGTCCAAATTTTAATTATGAAGAATATTTAAAGCTTGTCCGTTGTTATATGACCCCTGATTCATTACCTTATCCTTATGAGGGTGATTGTAAGTGAGAGGATATTTCAAGCAAGATTTTTTGAGGCGGTATTTGGCGTGGAAAAACAAAGGCGGATTATTGATTGTAGTACAGACATTCTTTCTTTTCAGTCTTTTTGTTCCTTTACAGTGTGTCTGCGCGTCTAGTGTTGATTTCCTGATCCCGGGAATATCTTTCGGAGAAATTAAGTTTAGAGTCGGCTCAAGAGCTCAGTATCTAGTTATTTCAGAAGTATATGAAGTAAGAGACACATCGGTAGTTACCCTGTCTGTTCTCGACTCGCGAGAGGATAATACTGAACTTGAAATAAGTTCTTCCCCGTGGCCTAAAGCCCCGAATGAATTGATTATTGTCAGAGTTATAATGTCGGACGGCGGGTGGAAACTGGACTCACTTGAAAACATACGTTCGGTATTGAAAAAAGTTATGATTAAAGAAGGTGAGAATCCCTTTAGAGAAGTAACTGGAAAAGAGATAGAGAATTTTGAATTGAATAAGTTGTTTATTCAATCTGCGGAATTACAGGAAAAGGAATTGTCGCCAGTGAAGCTGAGTACTCCAGCTGGGGAATTTAGATGTGAACTCAAAGAATTTTCAGGTAAATCGGAGAAAAAAATAAATCTTGGAGGTAATGAGGCTACCAGGTTTGAAGAGAAAAAAAATCTACTCTGGATATCCGGCAAAGTTCCTTTCTGGGGACTTGTTCAGAGTGAAGTAAGGAGAAAATGCTATACAAAAATGGATTTGTATCATGTTTCGGAAAGGATGCTTAATTCTAAAGAAACATTTCTAAAAGCCATTTTAATTTCGTATACCCAACCAAACGAATAGTAATTGGGTAACCTACTTTTAGGTTAACGTGTTAGCGTTTCCGTACCTTGGCGAATATTATTTAATTTAACATAATTAAGCATCATAAACTTGCCAAAACTAGTTTTTCATGATATATTTATCACTGTAGGTATAAAGTTTATTACATAATTTAGTTGACTCCACTTTGCCATTGTAGTAAATACAATATGTTGTATGGCGAGTAGTTGTATGATACAAAATGGTGTGTAATAGCTTGTGTCAGGGATGGGAGGACTAGATGAGCTACAGTGACAGGGATGAGACTGTTCTCAAGAAAACAAAGAATTATGTGAAGTTTCACAGATTGCTTGCTAGGGCGGAAAGTAACGGTAGGCTCGATGGAAAATTCCGGTGTCCTGTTTGTGGAATGAGGTATCTTTCGGCGACCGAAGCAAACAATTGTTGCAAGATTGAAATGGATTAGATAAGAGGCTTTTAATTACTATACAAGTTAGGTGAAGGGGCAATGTCAAAGGGTGACGAAAAAAAGAAAACAATAGAGCAGTATTGTTCAGTTTGTAAGAAAACCTTTCAAATGGAGATTGTAGATGACTCGGAAAGCAATGAGGTTCTATGGTTGAAATGTCCTGGATGCGAAGGTTTTTTGCCATATATGACGGGAATGGATGTTGAAACCGAAGACGAACATGAAGAAATTAACAAGGAAAACTATGAGCTTACTCCGGAGGATTTGACTGTTGAGGAGAAAAAGAACGCCTTGGTTTATAACCAGTTGGACGAATATGAAATTGATGATATAATATATCATAGAGCCTGGAATGATTACGGTAGGGTAATAGAGAAGGGTGTGCTTTCCGGAGACAGGAAAACTATCATTGTCCAATTTGTAGATCAGGGAAAAACACGATTGCTTGAAGGAGTGAAGTAGAGGAATATCTATTGAGTTCATATCCCCGTTTCTATTTTTCTACACTATTTGTCATTCTTTTTCTGTGGTTCCAACCTCTAAATGCTTCCGGCGTATACAATGATTTCTCTTCCTTTTTTAATTCTGTAGATACGTCTCATGTTGTAACGGAATTTAGATTGAGTGACATTACTTTTCAGCATGGGCATTCTCATCTTTTCTCCGCGGCCTTCAGAGGAAGGGTTTATTCGAAAACAACGGTAAAATTTATTATTCCTTATTTTGCGCTTAGATCGGATGAACTGATTTCTTTTGGGTTTGGAGATTTTGCCTTCAATTCAACAACTATGATGAAAGGTGACAGCCTTGGAGTGAACGGGGTTTTCTTTAGAACTGATTTTCGTTTTCCCACAGGTTCCAAGTCGCTTTATCCATTTTCAATTCATAGTCTAGATGGAGGATGTGGTATTGAAGTAAGAAGGAATCTGTCTCTCGTTTATTTAAAAGGAGCTGCAACCTATACCTTTGTGGGCGAGAGATGTTATGAAGGGGATTATCTGTACAGTAATTATCTGGTGTTTGCGGCTTCGGTTGGAATAGAAATCGGAAAGAGATCTTTATTCCAGCTTTCCGGTTATAATATGAATTTCAGAAAGAATGATGAGCACTGGATGTTTATTCCGGAAGTTAAGAACTATCTAACTGAGAATATTGAATTTTCCATTTGCGGAGGATTTGAAATTGGTAAAAGGGATAACAGAATTTTTAATTCCATGGTTTCCGTATATCTCGCTTTTAGATTCCCATCCGGCAATTCACAAATCGAATAGTTAAAAAGAGTATGCTGGTGATTGAAACGCAAGTTCAAGCTCCTTTGTTCCAATCGTCAATATGCAGCCGACACCCGCAAGGTTGTGTTTTATCGCTTATTGCAAATTGCGAACCGGAAATATCTTTAATGTTTCCTATAAAGGGTCAAAAGGGTTTGAAACAGAATAGAATTCCCAAGTTGTCCGAGGCATATCTTTTGCGTTATCCATTTTGAAGACAAGCTTTATCCGGAGAGTGTTGACAGCATTGCAGGAGGATAATAATATTAATTTTCCCATTGAAATCTTGAAAACATTTTTCCGCCATGTTGATCAGGGGATTCTCTTCTTTGACGGCAACATGCGGCTTTTGTACGCGAATGAAAGAGCTGTTTCTCTGCTTGGAGCGGAGTCACAAGAGAAGGCGGGTAGAGTGATAAGGGAAAATTGTCCGGAGGTAGTGATTTTAAAAAGCAAAAATGGAAAAACAAATTCAACATTTATTGAGATAAAAGATCCTTCAGACAAGGGAAATAAATTGTTTGGAGTTGAATTCTTTTTTCATGATCCGAATGGTTTTCATCCTGTTTATAGTGTTCTACTTCATGATTTTTCAAAGTGGGAAAAACTTGACGGTATGAGAATCGATTTCATAAGTTCCGTATCACATCGTTTGCGAACACCGGTGACATCCCTTAGGAACTCGCTTGAATTACTTAATATGAAAAGCAAAACTGTTTCAGTGAAAGAGAGAAAGAAACTTTTGGAAATTGGGATGAGGAATATTAGAAGGTTGTCCTCTTCTCTTGATGAACTACAGAAAATATTTATGGTTGAGTCTGAAGAAATGAATGTGATTAGAAGTTTGGTTAAAATTGGGGAAGAAACAACCGATATTTTCAAAGGGTTGGATAATGATGGGGTGATAAATGGCTTTGAATTGAAAGGCTGCGATATTGCCGTTTTTATCGCACGGAGCAAATTAGAGAGTTATCTTACTACGGTTTCCGGTCTCTTTAGGAACTGGATTGGTGTGAACCCCGATATTTTAGTTGAATTGGCTCTGCACAAATCCGAGACTTCTGATGAAAAGACAGAGAGATTCGAAATTTCTTTAAAACAGAAGGATGTATCCACGGAAGGGGTTACACTTAAGGATTTCCTTTATTATCAGGAATCTCATAGGTCATTACTTATGGAAAGGCTGGCGGGAGCTCTTGGTGGAAGAATGAGTATCAATGCGGATGAGGTTACTATTTCTATTCCAGTTGATCCGGAATTTGATAGAGAAAAGGATCTTGTTCACCCTCTCCATTTTGTAGTGGAGCAATCGAGAATCGAGAAGAAACGATTCTGGCTCGTAAATTTGAAGATCGATAGTGCCATTAAAGATTTAGAAAAAAGGAATGGATTCCTTAAGAAAAGTCTCAGCGACATTAGAAGAATGGGGAAAGGTTGTTTCGTGGTTATGGATGAGGAACCATTCAGCTATTTAATTTTCTTTGTTGATCGTTCAAGAGATGAAATTGAGGAAACAATAAGATCCACCATTGATCAATTCGCGGAATCCAGTGGTATAAGTGTGTTGGGGGAGAACTCCTTTGTGAGTTGGGAAATAAAGTTACAAAGTAGCCTTGAAAAGGATACCGACCCCAATATTCTGAATTCTAAAGAATTGGTTTAATGTAGCGCTGAACTCCAAATTATTCTACCGGGAAAGAACGTTTTCTTTATCAAACTAATTGTTTTGGTTTAAACTGGTATCTTTGAATAGGGTGCAGAGTTATCTTTTTCGGCTGGGAATAATTCATTCCTGGGCTTCATTGAAAGCATTAGAAGGCTGAGAGGTTCTCTTATGGTTTGCTTCACCCTTGGAAGATGGTTATTGAATAGATACCTTCCTGATTGTGCCGCCATTATTTTATGGAAAGCGGATGTGCCGTAATCAGCCTTGTAACGCGCGTGGATGATCTCGCCTTTTTCAAAAAAGATTTCCCCTTTGTTCTTTTCCGTTATCACGATAAGATAACCACTTTTAAGATTGCTGTTTATCAGGGAAACTATATCAAGGATTGGAATCAGATTAATGTTTCCCTGAAGGGGGTAATTTTTTCCACCTGCTTTCTTTCTCAACATAATAGATATAAAAATAATTGTGGTAATGAATAATATTATTA
>JAGHBT010000197.1 GCA_021160845.1 bacterium
ATAGTTATCCACAATTGTTGATATCTTTTATTTTATTCTTTGTTTTTTATCTGTAAAGAGGTTTAAGTGGGAATCGGCAAACCCTTTAAAGACGGTCGTTCCGAGCTTCCCGCCAACATTGATTTGGCGGATCTCTGGGGTAACATTCTTGGAAAAATCAGTCTTCTTGTCAATGTTCAAGCGTTTCAAACTTGGTTTGAGCCTATGAAGATCGCTGCTTTTAACAAGGGTGTTCTTCTAATCGAAGGGCCCAATCCATTCTTTATAGATTGGGTTGCCGAGCATCATATAGATAAAATTACGATGGCTGCCAATACAATTATTGGCCGAAACATCAAGGTTGAATTTACCGCAACGGGGTCACACGAACGAACCGAATCCACCATTACTACATCTATGCCGCCAAAGGAAGAAAGGCCTCGCAAACGGTCGCTTCGCAACGGAAATCTAAACACAAGATACACATTTTCCCAATTTGTTGTCGGGGCTTGCAACAGGCTAACACACGCAGCCGCCAGTGCGGTAGCGGAAAACCCGGCTTCGGCATATAATCCCCTATTCATCTACGGCGGCGCCGGCCTTGGAAAAACACACCTAATCCAGGCGATAGGCAACCATATTATCGCTAACCACAGTTTTCTTCATGTCTCATATGTTTCCGCGGAAACCTTTATGAACGAGCTTATTTACGCAATTCAGACAGGAAGCACTCTTAAATTCAAGGATCGATACAGAAAGACCGATGTTCTCCTAATAGACGATGTTCATTTCCTCGCGGGGAAGGAAAGCACCCAGGAAGAATTTTTCTTTACATTTAACGCGCTGCACGATGCCAACAAACAGATTGTGGTAACGAGCGACCGTCCTCCAAAAGAGATTCCAACACTTCAGGAAAGGTTAACCACGCGATTTGAATGGGGGCTCATAACTGATATTCAGCCCCCCGACCTTGAAACCCGCATAGCCATTCTCAGAAAAAAAGTTAGAAAAGAGAATATTGAAATCCCGGACGATGTAATAACCTTGATCGCAGAAAACATAAAGAGCAATATAAGAGCTCTCGAGGGTTCCCTTATTAGACTGCTGGCCGTATCAAGCCTTACCCGCCAGGAAATAAATTGCGAGATGGCAGAGCAAATACTGACCGATGTTATTAAAAATTCAAAGGAAACCCCTATCACCATAGAGACAATCCAAAAATGTGTCTCGGAAACATACGACATCTCCGTAGCAAAGATTAAATCCAGCTCCCGCGTTAAGAAGCTTGTTCTGGCTAGGCAGATCGCCATATTCCTCTCGAGGGAAATCACTGACGCCCCCCTGGTAAAAATAGGGAATAAATTCGGCGGGAGAGATCACAGCACGGTCCTTTATGCCATTAGGAAAATTAAAAGGCTTCTAACGAAAGATTCATCCATTGAAAGGGAAATCCAGACACTACGGGGAAAGTTGTCCAGATAGTCTTCCCTTCTCAACAGTTTCCACATCCTGTTTGTTAATGCTCTGTTAATAAGTATTTATTTGTGCTGTTTTTTAATATTTTGTGGGAAATTTCTTTTTTTCAACAAAATAATTAACACCAAAAAACTCTACTTTATCCCCTGTTTCTCCGCCTAATAAAGAGTTATCAACATATCCACACGCTCTACTACTTCTACTATATTTTTAATTATATATTAGTAGATCATTAAAACCCGTTGAATTATTTATCTTGAATCTTCTCTTTCTCTTGACTTATAATACTTCTGTATAACAAAAAGGATACGTATTATTATGATGGATTTTTAGGAGGTAGAAGTGTGAAAAGTTTAATTTCTCTCGATGAACTGCAACAAAAAATGAGCGCCATATCCTCTGTCGTTCCGGGAAAAACAACAATGCCGATTCTATCTATGGTATTAATAACAGCTAAAGAAAACTCGCTAACATTTTCAGCAACAGATCTGGATATCTCAGTTACTTCCAAAATTAAAGGAACGGTAGAAGAAAATGGATCGATTGCCGCTCCGGCAAAAAAGATTACGGAAATAGTAAGATCTCTTTCCGGAGATCAAGTTACCTTTGAAGCGAAAGATGGTGCCCTCTATATAAAGTCGGGGAGAAGCAACTTCGTAATTAATGGAAGAAACGCCGAGGATTTTCCTCAGATTCCAAAACAGGAAGGTAAAACGGAATTTTCTATCGACTTTCAACTTTTTGAAAAGCTTATTAAAAGGACGATATACGCGGTATCGACAGATCTTACCAGACCTGCTCTTTGTGGTGTTTTGTGCAAGGTGAGCGGCGATGGAATAACTATGGTTTCTACAGATGGGCACAGGCTCGCAAAAATAGATTTAAAACAAAAAATCGCAAATGTTGATAAAATAGATGCAATAATACCACCAAAGGCTCTTTTAACCCTGAAACAGTTTTCGTCAGGACAAAATAAGGTAAAGATTCAATTGGCGGAAAATAATATTTCTTTCAGTATGGAGGATGTTGTTATTTATTCAAGGCTTCTCGAAGGTCCATTTCCTGATTTTTCCAAAGTAATTCCAGAGAATAATAAGAAGAAGCTTACTCTTTCCAGAAGTTCTCTTTACGAGGCCACAAAGAGGGTTGCTATATTATCTGATGCTTTAACCCATTTGGTTATTTTCTCCATTAAAAAGAATAAGCTATTACTGAATGTGACAACAAAAGAGCTTGGCGGAGCGGAAGAAGAGATAGACGTTGAGTATTCTGATGAACCTATGGAAATAGGGTATAACGCAAGGTATGTTCAGGATATTTTAAAAACAATAGAAAGTGATGATATAATATTTCATCTTGACAGGTCAGATAATGCCGGGGTAATTGTACCGGTTGAACAGGCAAATGAGTTCGACCATTTATGTATCATTATGCCTCTTAGAATTAATTAAGAGAAACCGGGGCGAGGCGCTGTAAGGGAATGAGGATAAAAAAGGTCGAAATTACAAACTTTAGGAATATTAAAAAAGCGTCTCTTGAATTTTCCTCCGGTTTTAATTTTATTACGGGGTTAAACGCTCAAGGTAAAACTAACCTTCTTGAAGCGCTTTATCTCTTTTCTCTCGGTAGGTCATTCAGAACAAGAAAGAGAGAAGAAATGATAGCGCTTGGAGCCATATTTTTATTTTTAAGAATGGTTGTGGAGAGTGATTCAGGGGTAGAGTATATTCTTGAGATAGGAGTGGAGCGAGATGGGCGTGCGCGAGTTAAAGTAAACGGTGATAAAGTTAAAGGATTTTCCAGTATAATCGGGTTGATGCCGGGAGTTATATTTACCCCACAGGATGTTGCTATGGTCTCTGGGGCTCCGGGGGAAAGAAGAACATTTCTTGATTACACGGCGTCACAAATATCGGCAGATTTTCTTGAAAGCCTGAAAGTGTACCGACGAGTCCTGCGACAGAGAAATTCACAAATTAAGGAGATGGCTATGGGGAGAAGGGGAGGGGAGATTATGGGGGCGCTCGACCGTGTTTTGGTGGATAAAGCCGGAGAGTTGGTTAAAGGGCGGATAATGGTTCTTGGAGAAATAAGAAAAAAAGCTGCGGAGATGTTTAGGTATGTATTTACAGGGGGTGACGAGCTTGAGATGGTATATATTTCCTCAATTAAACAAACCGGCGGTAGTTATTCTGAACTTTTTTTAAGTTCGATAGAGAAGACGCGCGACGAGGAAATAAGAAGAGGGTATACCCTTAAAGGGCCTCATTGTGACGATATCGGAATATCTATTGGAGGGCTTGACCTGAGGAAATATGGATCACAGGGGAGAAAGAGACTTGTAGCAATAGTTATGAAGATGGCCCAGGCATCGGTTATTAAAGAGAAGAAGGGCGAGAGCCCCGTTGTTTTATTGGATGATATTTTCGCTGAACTTGATAATAATGTTTCGACGAGGGTGAAAGAATTTCTATCAGAGCGCTATCAGAATTTTATTACATCTCCTGTTGAAATCGCGATACGAAACAGGAGAGAAATAAGGAACTTTACTATCCATAAGGGAGTTATAACGGAACAATCGGATGACGTGGAAGATATCGGAACAGGAGCAAAAGGGTTGGGTGAAGATTAATAATTATTTTGTTTATTTTTAAGCTGTTTAGTAATACCATTCAGTATGAAGACCGGAGATAAAAAAACAAGAAAGGATAAACATAGCGCTTCGGTGAGAGAGATTTTACCGGCGGTGTTTAAATCGCTTGGGATTGACGGGAGGTTGAAAGAAGGGCAGCTTGTGAGAGAATGGCCTTCGATAGTGGGTAAAGAACTGGCAAAAAGAAGCGGTCTTAGGGATGTGCGAGATGGCATTCTTTTTATCGAAGCAGAGAACAGTACCTGGATGCAGGAGATCAAGTTTTTACAAAAAAGAATAATCGGGAGGATAAAAAAAAGATTCCCCGAATTTGAAATAAAAGGGGTACGTCTTTTTTTAAAGAGGGAAAAAGGAGAGGAATGAGCAAAGAATATACAGCGAAAGGGATACAGGTTTTAAAGGGCCTGGAGGCGGTAAGAAAGAGACCTGCTATGTATATAGGGAGCACGGATATTCATGGGCTCCACCACATGGTTTATGAGGTTGTAGACAATAGCATAGATGAGGCTATGGCGGGGTATTGTGATCGTATTGTTGTTAGTGTTGGGTCGGGAGGGGTGGTAACTGTTGAAGACAACGGAAGAGGTATACCGGTTGATATGCACCCAACACAAAAGAAGCCGGCTGTGGAAGTTGTGATGACCATGCTGCATGCAGGCGGAAAATTTGACCATGACAGTTACAAGGTTTCTGGCGGGCTTCATGGGGTAGGGGTGTCTGTCGTAAATGCACTTTCGGAATGGCTGAAAGTAGAAATATGGAGGGACGGGGCCACGCACACGCAGGAGTATAAAATTGGCAATCCGGCATCTTCCTTAATAGTTGTTCCGTTGGAAAAGAATAAACAGAAAACAGGGACAAAAATAACATTCCGTCCAAACCCCGAGATATTTTCGACAATGGAATTCAGTTTTGACACCATTTCTCAAAGGTTAAGAGAACTGGCATTTTTAAACAAAGGAATTAGAATTCTTTTCAGCGATGAAAGAATTGGCAAAAGCCATGAATTTCATTACGAGGGAGGGATAGTTTCGTTTGTAAGTATGCTGAATGAAAACAGAAATGTGCTGCACAGGAGCCCGATTTATATCAACGAAGTAAAAGATGACTGCGTGGTTGAAATCGCCATCCAGTACAATGATTCGTACGTGGAGAAAATATTTACATTCGCAAATAATATTAACACGATTGGCGGGGGAACACATCTGTCAGGGTTTAAAACGGCTCTTACAAGAACCCTGAATAACTATGCGCAAAATAACAACCTTTTTAAAAATGGTAAGGACGAAATGACGCTTTCCGGAGATGATGTAAGGGAGGGTATTACCGCGGTGCTTAGTGTTAAATTGCCAGAACCTCAGTTTGAAGGTCAAACGAAGGGTAAATTGGGAAACAGGGAAATGATGGGAATTGTAGCATCGATTCTGGGGCAGAAGCTTGGGGAATTTCTCGAAGAAAACCCGGCTACGGCGAAAAAAATTGTCAAAAAAGCGATAGATTCCGCCAGAGCCAGAAATGCTGCCAGAAAGGCGAAAGATCTTGTAAGAAGGAAATCAATTCTGGAGTCGGGAAGTCTTCCGGGCAAGCTTGCGGACTGCTCGGTAAAGGATCCCGAGCATGCGGAATTGTTTCTCGTTGAGGGTGACTCGGCGGGTGGTTCGGCAAAAATGGGAAGGGACAGGCGATTTCAGGCGATCTTACCCCTTAAAGGGAAAATCCTGAATGTGGAAAAGGCAAGGATGGACAGGATTCTTTCAAATGAAGAGATAAAAACGATTATTACAGCGCTTGGGACTGGAATTGGAGAAGATTTTGATGTTTCCAAAGCCAGGTACAAGAAGGTAATAATCATGACGGACGCCGATGTGGACGGCTCGCACATAAGAACGCTGATACTTACATTGTTTTTCCGCCATATGCCTGAATTGATAAAGGAAGGGCACATTTATATTGCTCAGCCCCCTCTCTATAGACTTAAAAAAGGAAAAAAGGAAAAATACGCAAACAACGAGGAAAAACGGAACGAAATTATCGAGGAATTTGGGGGAGAAAAAGGATTATATGTTCAGCGCTATAAAGGGTTGGGAGAGATGAATCCCGACCAACTCTGGGTGACCACGATGGATCCGGAGCGAAGAGTAATGCGCCAAATTAAATTGGAGGATATGGTTGAAGCTGACCGAACCTTCACGATCCTTATGGGTGAAAAAGTGGAACCGAGGAGAGAGTTCATTCAGAAAAACGCCACATATGTAAAAAACCTGGATGTTTAATACTATAAAAGAGACCAACGCGATAATGTAGTTGCGAGTAGAAATTGAGTCGTTGGTGTAAAAGTTTTCAGGAGGATAGATTAAATGCAGATTAACAGACAGCATATAATTCAGAGCTATATAGAAGATGAAATGAGAGAAAGTTATTTAGATTATTCGATGAGTGTTATAGTTTCGCGGGCCCTGCCGGATGTCCGGGACGGACTAAAACCGGTACACAGGCGTATTTTGCTTGCGATGAACGATCTAAACCTTGCCCACAATCGCCCATACCGTAAATCGGCCAAGGTAACAGGTGACGTAACGGGAAATTACCACCCGCACGGCACAGCATCGGCGTATGATGCCATAGTTAGAATGGCGCAACACTTTTCACTAAGATATCCGCTTGTTCAAGGACAGGGGAACTTCGGGTCTATAGACGGAGACCCCGCTGCCGCCGAGAGATATACCGAAGTACGTATGCGAGGAATCGCAGAGGAACTTCTGGAGGATATAAATAAGGAGACAGTGGAGTTCGGAATGAACTACGATAATACCAGGCAGATGGCCCTCGTTTTGCCCGCGAAGATCCCGAATCTTCTTGTAAACGGAGCCTCAGGAATTGCTGTTGGTATGGCTACTAATATCCCTCCTCATAACATTGTGGAAATTATAGATGGGCTCAAAGCGATTCTGGATAATCCGGATGTTAGTATCGAAGAACTCTATGCTATTATTCCCGGACCGGATTTTCCGACAGGCGGGATAATATGTGGGAGGGAAGGTATAAAGCAAGCCTATAAAACCGGCCGTGGGAAGGTGGTTATCAGGGCGAGAGCAAATATCGAAACGGGCGAAAGGGGAAAATCGAGAATCATTGTAACCGAGATTCCATATCAGACTAACAAGGCGAGCATAATAGGAAAAATAGCCGAGCTGGTGAGAAGCGGCAAGATGTCGGGCATAAGTGATATACGGGACGAATCTGACAAAGATGGAATAAGAATGGTTATAGAGTTGAAAAGAGATGCTTACCCAAAGGTTGTATTAAACCAGCTTTATAAGCACACACAGCTGCAAACGAGTTTCGGTATAATCATGTTGGCGTTAATGGACGGACTTAGACCCAAGGTGATGAACCTGAAACAGGCGATGAGGGCCTTTCTCGATCACCGGGAGGTAGTTGTAACCAGGAGAACAGAGTATGATCTCAATAAAGCCGAGGAGAGAGCGCATATACTCGAAGGGTACAAAAAGGCCCTGGATAATATTGATGCGGTAATAAAGCTTATTAAAAAGAGCGCTTCTCCCAAGGAAGCAGCAAACGGACTAATTCAAAAGTTTGGCCTCACGGAAATTCAGGCACAGGCGATTCTGGACATGAAACTCCAGAGGCTTACAGGCCTTGAGAGAAAGAAAATAGATGAAGAATATTTGGGGCTTATTCAAAAGATAGAATATTACAGATCTATTCTGGAAAGCAGGACAAGGCTCCTTGGAATTATTGAGGAAGAGCTTGATGATATGAAAGAGAGATTCGGAGATGAAAGAAGAACGGAAATAATTGCGGGAGAGGGCGAGTTTGAAGTAGAGGATTTTATTGCTGATGAAGATATGATAATTACAATAACACACACAGGATATATCAAGCGGATTGCTACTGATACCTATCGACGCCAGAAGAGAGGAGGCAAAGGGGTTAAAGGAATGGGGATGAAAGAAGAAGACTTTATCGAACAGCTTTTCATTGCATCTACGCACACTCGCATTCTTTTCTTCACTGACAAGGGAAAATGCTATTGGCTGAAGGTACACGAGATTCCAAGAGGGGGTAGGCTGTCCAGGGGGAAGGCGACAGTTAATTTGCTTCAGTTATCGAGCGAAGAAAGGATTACGGCTTTTATTCCCGTCGATGATTTCAGTAAAGATCTCAACCTTGTAATGGCCACAAAAAATGGATATGTGAAAAAGACGCGCCTGATTGAATATTCCCACCCCAGAAGAGATGGAATAATAGCGATCAATCTGAAAGAAAATGACAGACTGATACGAGCTCAGATGACTTCCGGAAACGACGACATTATTCTTGCTAAGAAGAAAGGCAAAGCGATTAGATTTAATGAGACAGATGTCAGGGTGACCGCAAGGGCTACAATGGGAGTAAAAGGGGTTTGGGTTGGAAGGGACGATGAAGTAGTTGAAATGGTTGTTGTAAAGACAGGAGCCACTCTTCTTACCGTCACCGAGAATGGATATGGGAAGAGGACGGCGGTTAGTGAATACAGGAATATTAAAAGAGGCGGCAAGGGTGTAATTAGTATAAT
>JAGHBT010000223.1 GCA_021160845.1 bacterium
TCTTCCCTGGTCAATTCCCGCAACAGCGGCAGCTGTCAGAATTTTGTTTTTGCATAAAAGGAAGGAGAAATATTGCGGGATTTTGAGGGTACGGATTTGAAAGGTAAGATCGATATAATTTATATAGCAGGGGATCTTGTTCTCTTTTGCTTCCGGCAGGGGAAAGAGGATGTTATAGTACGTTAGGGGAAATTTGACGCTTAAGATATTCGGTGGTTAGCCCAAAACGCCGTCAGCCCCGCTCTCGGCAGAATTTTTCAGAAAAGTAATTAAAGGAGGAAAACATAATGAAAAAGTCAGCATTTATAACATCGATTATATTGATGGTTCTGCTGATAATTGGGTGTGGAGCCCGCGTGGACAAAGCGCAAACCGGCCTGGTAAAGCTTAACGAGAAGGTCTATGCTTATATTGCCGCCGGGCCTTCATTTGAGAACAGTCTTGGCGCTAATGCCGGCTTTGTGGTTGGAACTAAAGGGGTACTGGTTGTTGATTCCAGGTATACTACGAAACAGGCCGGCGAATTACTCAAAGCAATTAGAACCGTCACAGATCATCCAATAAGGTATCTTGTTAATACTCATTACCATCCGGTGAATGTCTGGGGCAATTCAGTTTTCAAAAAAGAGGGGGCCGTAATTTTTGCCCGCCCCGAGACAATCCGTGACATTAAAAAATATTCGCCAGCATACATAAATTACTATAAAGATAATAACCCTGAGAAGTATAAAGAGCTGCAGGATATTCAGATTGTTCTCCCGGATTCTACTATGGGAGACAGATTAACTCTGGACCTGGGGTCCACAGTAGTCATTTTAAATTATTTCGGCCCGGCTCATACGGAAGGGGACTGTATTGTCTCAATTGATGATGGTGAAATAATCTTCACGGGAGGCATTCTCAGCAAAGGATATCATCCCAATCTCGGTGATCCGGGAGCTGATTTTGACAATTGGTTAAAGGTTCTTGAAAGGCTTAAGAAAATGAACCCGGAGTATCTTGTCCCAGGAGAAGGAAAGATATGCGAAAAGGAGGATATCGAACTTGAGAGGGAGTATATTGTTACTTTAAGAAATATGTGTAGAGAAAAGATTAGAAAAGACGCTTCGGTTGATGACGCGGTTTCATCGATAACCGCGAAAGGCGTGATGCCGGGCTCAGAGAATTATTACCATAAAAATATCCTTACATTCAATATACAGGCTCTTTTCCAGCACGAAGTAATTTCTACGGTTAATCCTGACTTCACGTTTATTTTCCCTCCCGATTTTCGTGTGGGCAGCGGAGGGGGGAACAGAAGTGCTGGGCGTATTTTTTGGGGAAGACAAACGGAAGATGGATATGAGGAGATAGAAGTTCAATGGCAGCCAACATCGCTCAAACAGATAATTATGCAGGACATTTACGATCGGGTCGGCAGTTTTAAATGTACCTCTCAGGAGCGTGAACTCAAATTAAAGGAGAAGAAAGAGATTCTTATAGGGGAGAAATTGGTAAAGGCCGCCCAGGGTGCCTGGTTTCATGAAACAAGGACAGTTAGTCTCAGGGGCCAGTGGACGATGGCGATGATTCTTGAGAGGGGTAAATTGTATACTATCCTGTGCGCGGTAACTGCTGGCGGAAAAACCGGAATAGAAGAGGAAAATATTAAAAGACTTGAAGAAATAGCATCTACTTTCCGTGTAATCTCTGGGGTAAAAACAGGACAAGCCAGATAGAATGCCTATAACCTGTTTTGCTATGCTCCAAATTTTTTCAACATTCCGGCGTTAGCCAGAGCCAACTCCATGATTGAAACAGCCGGAAAAACGCCAAGGCTGCCGTGGTCGCATTCGCCCTCGCTGAACCCTTTGGAGGTATCTCTTCCGCATGTGCTCGAATTTATCAAAAATGGCACAGGATGCCACGAGTGACCTTTAAAAGCGCAAGGGGTTGAATGATCGCCCGTTACGATCAGGACGTCGGGTTTTAGATCGAGAAGGGCCGGCAGATTAGAATCGACATCCTCTATTACTCCCTTTTTCTTTTCGATGTTACCGTCTTCTCCATAGGAGTCCGTTTTCTTGATATGGATGAAGAAGAAATTGTACCCGTCGTTGTAAACGGAACGCACTGTCTCGAACTCTTCCGCGGGGCTGAACCCCGTATTAATGAGTTTCATTCCGCACAATTTGGCGACACCCCGGTAGAGAGGATAGGCGGCGATAGCGGCTGGATTCAGGTTGTATTTATCCTGAAACGGTTCAATGTTCGGTTTTTTAGATATCCCTCTCATAAGAACGGTATTTGCCTTTTCTTCGTCAGATAGAATTTCGTTGGAACGCTGAATAAATTTTGTAATTATTTCGGCCGTGAATTTTGCTTCATCACAGCGGGGATTGGGTGGATATGGCTTTTTGCCGGTAAGCTGTGGGTCGGTTTCATCGATATCCGGATTCAGCCCCGCACCTCTTAAAACAACACCAAACCTGTATTCCCGGACCGGCATTACGATAATTTCTATACCGTCGATCTCGTTAATATTTTCATTTAGTTTTTTACATATACGCACACCTTCTTCATGGGGAATACGTCCGGCGCGCCGGTCTGTGAGTATTCCTTCACCGTTCATTGTCGCAAAGTTCCCGCGTATTGCCACATCGGTTTCCTCGAGATTGAAATCGACACCGGTAACTTCCACGGCTCCGCGGCCCACATCATTTTGAGGTGCAAGAGGGTTATACCCGAAGAGGGCGAAATGAGCCGGCCCGCTGCCGGGAGTTACTCCAATGGATATCGGGAGGCTTCGGCCGCACGCTCCCTCCAAGGCAAGTTTGTCAAGGTTGGGAGTAAAGGCCGCTTCGAGCGCCGTTTTCTCGAACTCGTCGTTTCTTATTCCGCCGAGCCCATCCAGAATAAGCATCACTATTTTCTTGTCGGAAGGTATGAGCAAATCATGAATCATGACAATCCCCCTTTTGCAAGACTGTACTTTTACTCCGAAAATCAGCTTAAGTATCAGCCTTCGTTAATAGCCTTAAATTCTTTCATCATCCATTTCCTTGCGAGCATTAATCCGATTGGACTGATAATCGCGATTGATCCGTAGATGAGCCACATGAAACCCGTGTGCATTTTTGATGGAATAGTATCTATAGGACAGTAGTGAACCAGGAACCAACCGGAGTAAAAGCCGGTTACGACCTTTGTCAGAAACCATGGGAATTGGCCTACTCCCATATATAACCCGGTTTTGCCTTCCGGCGCTATTTCGGCAATCCATTGAAGAAAGCGCGGTTGCCACATAGCTTCCCCTATGGTCATCAGCAATATGTATGTCAGAAACAGTATTACATTCGGCCCGAAAGAAAGCAGAAATGTCGGTAACGCCATTACGGAGGTGCCGAGAACCATCATCTTGTAGATATTTGCTTTGGCGGTCAATCCTGCGACAAGAGGGGTTAAAAAGAAAATCAGAATGGGATTAAGATTAGTAAAGATTTCAAAGTATTGTGAAACTACCGTACCTTCAAACGCCCGATCCA
>JAGHBT010000334.1 GCA_021160845.1 bacterium
ACAGTAAATATTTGATAGAATTGGTTCCAATATCCAAAATAGCGTATCTTTCCATCTTTTTCCCCTATAGCATCTTTAGTAAGTTCCGTGAACAAATAAAACAACATTTCCACCATGTATAAATCATTACTAATCTTAAAGAGACATAAGATCATTAAATCACAGCATCCTATTACTCATCAAAAATATCAAGAATAAAATCCGGAGTTAAAGAAGCACGCTCAAGAAAGGGGCATCTCTTTAACCCTAACATTCTCCTATTAAGTTTACACTATTCAGTACCGATATTGTTACTTAACCGGTCACACTGTGCTGTTTTTAAACAGCATGTATATATTTTAATCGCGGGATAACAAATGAAGGCTAAAAACAACATAAAGGTTCCAATTTTGAAGCTGGCCGGCACACCCTCAATCATTTTTGTCATCAGCCTTCTCCTGGCATGTTTTTCTTTTTACTTTTTGAAAGAAAAGGAAAAAACCCACTTTCAGAAAAATTTCGGATCTCTGTCTCAGAGCCGTTTTAAGAAAGTTGAGAGAACCTTTTTAGAATCACAGTATATGTTTGAAGCACTCAGGGGATTATATAACACATCAGATTTTGTTTCACGCGATAAATTCTCTGCATTTACCCAGGTGATACTTAAAAAACACACCTTTGCCCAGAGACTGGAATGGATACCGCGAGTGAAAAACGCGGAGCGGCATCTCTTTGAACAAAACGCCATAAGAGATGGAATAGAAGGTTTTGAATTTAAAGCCCTCGATAAACAGGGAATAATGCAGCGGGCTCCTGGAAAGAAAGAATATTTCCCCGCCTATTATATTGAACCTTACTCAGGAAATGAAATCTCGGTTGGCTTTGATCTGGCCTCAAATCCGGAACTATTGGAAACCCTCACGGTCTCCAGTAAAAACAGAAATACTGTCACAGCGTCGACGCTGAATCTTGTTCAGGGATACGATTCTCAAGATGAATTTATTTTATTAATGCCTATTTACAGGAAGGACACAAGGACAGTTACCAACAAAGAACCTGAAAAGGAGCTTTCAGGGTTTTTGCTCGGTGTTTTTAAAGCCGGCAATCTAATCCTTGATACCTTTTCTGATACATATGAAAAGAGAATATCAATTTATTTCTTTGAAAATACCAAGACTGCAACCGCCAAGTATTTATGCGTTGTTAATCCCCCTGACAAACCATTGGGCATATTGCCCAAAGTGGGAACCAAAATTGATATTGAAAATACATTCTCCTTGCTGGATTCTGATTTGTATTATCAAAAATATGATTTTAGTTTTGCCGGTACTAAATGGAGCATAGTGTCTGTCGCGCATAAAGGGCTTCTCGCGGATTACTTTACCACTCAGCCGATAATTTCCTCTTTGGTTATTGTAATTCTGGGATTTCTGGTAGCGCTTATATTTTGGAATCAGGCAAGAAAAACCCTTATAATTAAAAAGGAGGTTAAGACCCGAACAAAAGAAATGAGCGAAGCACAAAACGAACTCTCGCGGATACTCTCGATTGAAAAAAGCCGAGCAAGTCAGCAGTTTAAAATAAACCGGCTTCGTCAGCTTGCGCTTTCAGGTATAACCCTGGATAAATTCTTGCTACAGGCTGTCGATTTAGTTTCCGAGATATTCGGAGTAAAATACACGATAATACTGCAACACCAACCTGAAAAAGGGGCTCTTTTCCTGAGGGCAGGAACAGGCTGGGAGGATGGCTGGGTAGGGCAAAAATCGTTGCCGGATGACATAACTTCACAAAGCGGATATACACTTTTGCGTGATCAACCGGTGATCACTGAAGACATCCGAAGTGAAAACAGATTTTCACCATCGGCTCTGCTTACAGAACATAACATTATAAGCGGCATGACAGTCATAATTCCCGGAATCGATCAACCCTTCGGAATCCTTGGGATATACTCAGCCCATGTTCAGCCATTCAGCGAGGATGACAAAGACTTTCTGAAAGCTTTGGCAGACATTCTTGCCGCGAAACTTCTTCGTTCACAGACAGAGGAAGTACTGAAAAGGAGTGAAAAAAAATATCGCAACCTTATTGAAAATCAGAGTGAAGGGGTAGGAATTGTCAATCTTGAAGAAGAATTCATCTTATCCAACCCCGCGGGGGATAAGATATTCGGTGTTGAAAAAGAAGGGTTGCAGGGAAGAAACCTCAGGGAATTTCTAAGCAACAATCAAATGAAAAAAATTAAAAGAGAAACCAAAAAACGAGCCCACGGCGAAAAATCCTCTTATGAAATTGTTATAAACCAGCCGGGAGGTAAAAAAGTCAATGCGGTGGTAACAGCCTCGCCTCATTATGACGAAAACAATACACTTATCGGTTCATTTGCTATTTTCCGAGACATTACTGTCCGCAAACAGACAGAAAGAAAACTACGGAACACAAATCGCCGGCTTGTAGCTGCAATCGTTCAGGCTAAAAACATGACAGCTAAAGCGGAAAAAGCCAACATGGCCAAAAGTGAATTTCTCGCCAACATGAGCCACGAGATAAGAACACCTATGAATGGTGTAATCGGAATGAACGGTCTACTGCTTGACACGGAACTTACCCATGAACAGCGCCGCTATGCCGAAATTGTACGCATAAGCGCTGAATCCCTGCTGGAATTGATTAATGACATTCTCGACTTTTCAAAGATAGAGGCAGGCAAGCTGGAATTGGAATCGTTAAACTTCAACCTGCATTCTATGTTCGAAAATTTTGCTGAAATAATGGCACTCAAAACTCAAGAGAAAGATTTGGAATTTATCTGTTCTATCGCGCCTGAAATTCCTGTCTTTCTACGCGGCGATCCGGGCCGGTTGCATCAGATACTGATCAATCTTGTGAACAATGCCGTCAAATTTACAAGTGACGGGGAAATCGATGTACGTGGCAACCTGGAAACAGAGACAGAAGAGGAAATAACAATACGTTTCTCGGTGCGTGATACCGGCATAGGAATTCCAATTGACAAACAAGACATTCTTTTCAATAAGTTTACACAAGTTGACTCGTCAACTACACGCAAATACGGCGGGACCGGTCTCGGCCTGGCCATTTCCAAAAAACTTGCCGAAGCAATGGGCGGTAAAATCGGTCTAAAAAGTGAGGAAGGAAAGGGAACTGAATTCTGGTTTACTGCTCGTTTCCTCAAACAACCGGCGCAGAAACATGACATAATTACACCGGAATACCTGCACGGGACACGCATCCTGGTAGTGGACGATAATGCAACCAACAGGGAGATGCTTCATATCCGATTGAAAGCGTGGGGATTACGACAAAGTCAGGCGCCTGACGCCGAAACTGGATTACGCCTACTGCGCGAGGCGGCAAAAAATGACGATCCTTATCAAGTTGCTATTCTCGACATGTTTATGCCTGGAATGAATGGAGATGAACTTGGCAAGACAATCAAGGCAGACGCGGAGCTTAAGAATACGCATATGGTGATATTGACCTCTATAGACCAAATAAGTGACACCCCGCGGTTAGAAAAAATCGGGTTTGAAGCGTATCTCACCAAACCCGTGAGCCAGTCGAAACTACTAACCTCTTTGATTAGTATCCTAACTAATAAAAATCAACAAAAAAACCCTCCGGTAAATCCGCACCGCTCAATCGGCAAAATACGCAACAACAATGTACATATTCTTCTGGCTGAAGATAATATCATCAACCAGAAAGTAACAATTGGTATTCTAAAAAAACTCGGGATGCCAGTCGACACTGTAGCCAACGGAATTGAGGCTGTTAAAGCACTGGGAAATACCCCCTATGACCTAGTACTCATGGACTGCCAGATGCCGGAGATGGACGGCTATGAAGCAACAAGGAAAATTCGCGAGCTAGAATCCGGGGATCACGATCACCGCATCCCCATAATTGCCATGACTGCTAACGCTATGCAGGGTGACCGGGAAAAATGTCTTGAAGCAGGGATGGACGATTACATCTCCAAACCTGTTTCCCCACAAATCCTATCGGAGAAACTTGAGGATTGGTTGCCCGATGACAGGCAAACTGGTAAACACATGGAAAAAGAAACCCAAACGGCAGAGATAGATTAACCCGGGGACACCTAATTTGTTTACGGAATCATGTGAAAGTGGAACACTTCAAGAAAAGCGTTACCCTATAAACAAAAAAATACAAAATATACATTGAATCTCACCCCTTCTGTACTGTAGAATATTGCAAAGCCAGACGCGGCAAAAACCTTTGCATTCGATTTTGCCGGGCCAGGCCTAGAAAGGAATCTATGTAATTTCCGTAGGATAAGAAACCCGTACTAAAGGAGGCTCTCAAATGGAAAGCATAAGTCACAAAATGGCAAAATTCGCCCTGGATTTGAGATACACGGATATACCTGCCGAGGCGGTTAAGGAAGCTAAACGGTTTCTACTAGATAGTATTGGGTGTGGGCTTGCAGCAATGGAAAACGATGATATGAAACAGGCCTTTGATTATATCAAGAAACTTGGAGGTAACAAACAGGCAAGAATTATGGGCTATGGGCATGTGACAAATATGCCAAATGCCACATTTATGAACTCCCTGCTTATCAGAGGAATGGATTACAATGATATCTACTGGGAACAGGATCCATCTCATCCTTCCGATATTATTCCCGCGGCTTTGAGCCCAGGAGAATACAAAAAATGTTCAGGAAAAGAACTCATAGAGGGTATTCTTATAGCGTATGAGCTGGAGATGAGGATGTGTCTTGCCGCTTATCCCGGAGTACGAGAGGTGGGCTGGCATCACGCGACATTAACACAATTTATCAGTCCTATAGTTGCGGGGAAAATGCTCGGATTAAACGAAGAGAAAATTGTCGCGGCTATCGGTATCAGTGGTTCAGCACATTCCACATTTGGAGGGGTAGTAGCCGGCGACTTGACTAACATGAAAAACACCGCGGACCCTATGGCGGTCGAAGCTGGTGTCAGAGCCACAATGCTGGCGGAAACAGGATTTTCCGGACCTGTAAAGGTTTTTGAGGGAAAAGAAGGGCTATTTGAGGTAATAGGTAATGTGGAGTGGAAAGATGATATCCTTACAAGCGGCCTCGGTAATAAATTTCTTATAACAGACTGTGAATACAAGGCATTTCCAACGGAAGCTCTCACTCACCAACCTATCACAGCAACACTCGAGCTTATGGAAAACCATAAGATAGATCCAAAAAATGTGGAAAAAATTGTAATCGAAACCACCGCAAGGGGCGCTGATATTCTCTCCGATCCAAGCAAGTATAAACCCAAAACAAAGGAAACGGCGGATCACTCCCTTCCGTATTGTATCGCTGTAGCAGTAGCAAAAGGGAACGTCCTTCCATCGGACTTTGAGCTGGAAGCATTAAGAGATCCGCTTGTTCTCAAGACAATAGATAAAATAGAGGTTATCGCCAACGAAGAAATAAATTCACTGTTTCCCAAGGTCAAACGAGCAATATGTACTATTACAACAATTGACGGAGAAGAATACAAAAAACAGGTGGATCACGCGAAAGGGAGCA
>JAGHBT010000177.1 GCA_021160845.1 bacterium
ACACAATTGTTTATATTTTTCTTTTATCATTCAAAAGAATATTTCTTTGGTTTGTATTCTTTATAGTATTGCTATTGTCTTAAAAGCTTAAGCGAATTATCGGCAAAATATGCCTATCTTTTCAAAGAAAGTCAGGCGCCCAATCAGACTATAAAACCGAGTAGCCGAAAGGGTTTAACCCCTCCCGGCTACTCAATTAACACCTTATATCTACATCCTAAGCCTTGACATCAACACGTTTTTTAATCACAAGAGCCGCCGTGAGAATCAATCCGAGTATAAGAACCGTTAACACAAACCTATTAAATATTGGTACAGCACTCGACCCAGAGACCTGGATCACCTGTACCGCATTGTTGTTGTGTTCATCAAATTCTTCATAATCCCCGTAGTAGTCAGCTAAACACTGAGCAACATTATCCCCTTCCTCAGCAACAAACGAGAACCCAACTTGTTGAAATTCCCCCGGAAGCAACATCGGTATCATGGTTTCATCAACCTTCAGTCCATTGAGAGTAAACCCGACCGTTACATCGTGCAATTCTTCAAACCCCGCGTTGGTTATCGTGTATTGGGCAGTAACAATCTCCCCGGCGCTGGGTGACGTTGGTAAGTACCCAAATATTTCACCTACCGCGTCCATAATGGCTTTGTACAACGAATCGCATATTGCCTTTTCAGGACAATAAATTGTGCCCGTTGAATCCTTGTGGTTGGTTACAAAGGTATCCTTGGCCGCCGTGAATCCACCAGAAACAGTATCCGGCGCGCTTCCCGTCGTAGTTACACTATCAACTCCTTTTCCCGCATCTCCCTTGTTTCGATTGTACTCCCAGTTAAAGGAGCCGAGTACCTTTCCGTCGTCCGCGCAAATAGCCGCGACCTCGAATTCCATCTTTACTTTTGATGTCCCCGAGGGGAATGCGCCATCCGGCATATGGGGACTGTCGTCCATAGTAGCGGGGGTGGCAGTGCCGGCAGAGGGTAGCCTTAAAAAAGTCATTTTTGAACTTCCGGAAGACCCTTTTTTACCAATATCCTGTGGGTCATCCCCATTGTAATTCGGATCCTTTTCGCAAAAAACATGGTCGACGAAAGTCGTATCGGCGGTAGTGTCACCATCTCTATACCACCATCCGGACCATATATCTCCAGGTTTCTTCGCGACCCACTTGCTTCCATCCCAGAAAGAGATCTTGCAGGTCTGAACGAAAACAATACTGTCGCAATCTACGCTGGTGTCAGGCATGAACTCTGTATATATACAATTAGCGTTGTCGGTTCGAACGGTGAATGTTCCATGACTACTCGAGAGTGTAGTAGTGTCGGGACCCATTATACTGAACGGATTCAGAAAAATGTCGCTTTCAGCGTTAGCGCCGTTGAATGGCACAAGCAATCCAAATAAAAGGAACACAAGGAACCCCATAATTATATCGTTATCTTTTCTAAACATTATTTCTCCTTCCCTGTGAGCAGTTTTGCTGTTTATTGTTGAACATACATCCTCATGGCGCAACGAAGTTGCGCTTCCTTGCAAGAACCGTTTCGAGGTCATCAACATCAGCCATATCTATACTGCTGTACAAAATTGAAAACACAGTTCGGAGTTCAGATTCAGTACACATGTGTTCCCACGCCTTCTCTTGCGGCGGATACCCCCTCAGGAGAGCAATTGCTCCCACAGCCGTGGGATTGTACCCCAGCGGCTGCAGTTCCGGATGGGCACGGATACCGTCAACGAACTTTTGAAATTCCACAGCGCTTAACTCAAGAGTAAGCACGTGTGAATCATTGGAATATCCAGCTTCCGCATACTGGAAAGGAACAAATAATCCAAGATCAAGCATATAACCCTCAGCGGAGAAGGCCAGACTCTTTACACTCTTCGACTGAACTCCCATATAAGTAATCTTGGCCTGGAATTCATTGTAGTCCGAAATGTCCGCACTCCAAATCTCCGAAAACTCCACATAGCTCTGAGAATATGAAGGAACAGCAAATAACAGCATGATCAAACCTGGCAGGATACACAATAACAAAAAATGCTGGTATGAATGTCTTGAAAAGGAACGACGCCTTTTTCGAGGATCAAATAAATTTTCCATCATGTAATCCTCCTTTCTTTTTCTTGGCTGTGAATATTACAGCCTTCAAGAATGGGACTATCGATTCATCAATCGTAATCCCCCAAACCTGGTAACCCGTTGCCTTTTAAATTTCATAATACCGAAAGTCCCCGCTACTCACTTGAAATCTCCAGGCAGCCACCAATCACCACAAAAAATCAATACAATAACCATACACTCCTTTCAGCATCTCACAATCGTCAATCCGGTTACCCTGGACTCTGATTTAGAGTAAAGGACAAAAGCTAAATCTTTCCTCTTTTTGTTGATAAAATTACCCCGACTTCACCCCAACTAAGAAAGATTATATCACACATATCAATATCCGTCAATTACTTTGTATTATTGAAGTTATGATTGCGGTTCCCCGCAGCGATAATCAGTTGACTCAAACCTGCCATACTGGTATAACTATGCTACAGTGAACAGAAGGGACTGAAGAGATAACAGGTTATTTTCAGAATGAGTGGTAACTTTCACCGGAACACACAGAATGCACCGATCACCAATATCCGTTTTTCCGGCAGTAAGTTTCTAATAGATAATGGGAATCGATACTTCCAAATCCCAAGATTTCTCGCTTTTGAAATGTGGAGGATTATAGCCATGAGCCAGTATTTTTTTTTATTAATCACGACTTTTACATTGCTGACATCCATTGATACCCTGCAAGAAATTGGGAAAACCGAGGGGAATAAACCTCAGCAAGAGCAAACAACACAAGAAGACCGGCATTTAGCAATAGCATTTCAGAAGTGGGATTTTGCCTTTATGCTGCCTTCACAAAAATGGCATCCCTATAAGACACAAGAGAATCTGAAAACTGATTCATTAGCTTTATATCTTTACGAAAGGGAAGGGGTATTAAATAAGGAAGGCATAGAGATTAACCCGGTTATTTCTTTTACCTTTGAGAAGGTTCCCAGGAATATAGATTTAA
>JAGHBT010000073.1 GCA_021160845.1 bacterium
AATCCGCATCATCTGGTCTTTGATTCTCTTGCGGCCTTCAATGGCGAATTCAAGTAATTCCCTGACTTCTTCCTTTGTCACCTTCTTCCGGGGATATAGTATCTTTAGCAACCCGGAGAAAGTCTTATTGATTCCATCGCGGTCACGCGTTGATATTTCTGGAAATAATTCGAAGTATTCCTTATAGAATTGACTGTAATCATGGTCACGAAAAGACCGCAGTATCTCTGCGAGATAATCAACAACAAAACCATAGCCATTGGAAAACATTTCCCCGCGTATTATATCCACTTCCCATCCCGGTATATAGAAATGGAGCCGGTCAAAAAAGGCTGAATCGTGATATTGCTGTGGAACTTCATCGAAAAGATCGGAATGTTTCAACATAAAAGAAACATTGTGCTGGGTATTCCCCACAAAAACCATTGAAGCTTCCGCTCCAAGGGTTTCAATTCCCCTCGAGAATGATTTATTGGCCATATAGTTTTTCAATATATCTACAAGAGCTTTGTTAGCTCTCTTCTTTTTACCGGCAAATTCATCAAAAGCTACAGTATCCCAGAATCCAACAAGGCCGATTCGGCCTGTTGAATTGTTAACAAACAGTTTAGCAACTGTCACCTCCCCGCCTGAAATCAAAATCCCATGTGGCGAAAAATCAGAGTAAATATGTGATTTCCCTGTTCCCTTAGGCCCAAGCTCAATCAAATTAAAATTACGCTCACAATACGGGATCAACCTGACAAGCTGCATTAATTTAGCTCTTCTTGTAAATTTTTCAGGATTAAACCCTATACTCTGAATAAGAAGATCAATCCACTCTTCAGTCTTAAACTCATTCCTCTTTTCTACATATTCATCAAAGTTAAAATGTGACATCTGAATAGGTTTTAACGATTCCATAATCCACGGAGATATACGCTGATCCTCAGAATACTGATAGCCCAAATCAGCAATGGACCATATTCCGCTTAATAGCAGTTTGGGATGCTTCTTTACAGTATCCGCGTTAACTAAAACTTTCTTGATTCCAAGATTCGAGAAAGAGGCTTCATAGGTATCGGTTTTGTCATTTAATCTTACACTGATTTTATCGATAACTTTGTGACGACCTTGCTCCCTTATTGTAGATTTTACCAATCCCTCTTCACTGCGATGAACAAAATGTTTCCGCAGAATATCTTTAACTGTATTAATTCCGGAACTGATGCTTTCCTCGTCCGCCGTGGCACAATATTGCCCGAGCAGATATTCAAGCACATAAGTAGGAACAATCGCGTTGCCCTTAACCAATTTCACTAAGTCCTTTCGGACGACAAGTCCTGAAAATATTTCAGTTATTTTAATGTCCAGATTGTTCATAATCATCCCTCTTAAAAGTCAAAATCACTCATAAATGTTCTACGAAGTAAATAACGTGCCGTCTTATACTCACGCCTATGCGAAGTTCCCGGCACCTGCTCCTCCAATTTTAATATTACATCCTGATTGTTTGCCTTCTCCGCCTGTCGTGAAAGCACAAAACGAACCTTATATTCACGTTCTCTTGGATTCTCCGATGTATAGTCAAATACCAATGTATGTTCATCTGAAATCAGCTCGTTTTCCTTTGTGTATAGTCCCGCGTGGAGTTCGAAGGGTTGTTTTTTGCCCTTAACCGGCTCTTTCTGATAAAAGACTACAGTAAACTGTCCTGAGGAAATCGTCCTCTTTGCTCCATTTATGATATCAATTTCAACCCGGGATATATCGCTCTCGCGTTTCTTATTTACATGAATGATTGGAATAATAACTTCCTGCAGAGAGGCGCCTCCATGCACATAACGGCTGCCGGCTGCCTTCTTCCTGAGCCGATTTATTGATTTGGGGATTTGAATTTCCACATCGCCCACTAATCCAATCTCTTTTGATTTAAACTTTTTCAAGCTGGAGTGTTCTACTAAATTTTTTCCAATAATATACCTTCTATCCCTGACAAATACATCTCCCCCATTATCAACCGGTTCAGTGAAATCACTCTGATCAATTTCCCGATCCTGATATATAAACCCGTGATCAGCGGTAATAAGAATATTATTGGCATTAGCCGAAGTTAACTTCTTTACAATCGTAATTAATTCCTCAATAGCCCTTTCAGCAGCTTCAAAAACACGCCCTTCTGTCCCTTTGCCACCCATGGCATCTATTCTGTTGTGATAAAAATATATTATATCATTAACACGTATCAACTCTCGGCTTTCATCGTTATTTAGTTTCAACAAATCATCGGCTAACATAACTTTTGATTTTTGTTTAATTCCATTTTTTAGAATCTTCCCACGGTTGACGCTTCCCTTCGAATTCCGGCCATGCACGAAAACAGTCGCTGAACTATCTTCTCCAATTGAAAGTTCCCTGTTCGGGAACAAGGCGCCCATTCCCAACTGGGTATAACTCGGTATCATAGAAAGCGCCGGTTCAATATTCGCTTCAAAACGATCTTCGCCAATAATACGTCCTACAAGTTCCTGTCCAACCTCGTAACGAAGCGCGTCTGAGATAATTACAAAAACTTTTTTCCCTCGCTCCAGATACGGTTTCACCCAGTGGTAAAAAAACTCTCTTTGGCTCTTTACAGGAACGGCCTCCCAAGTATCTATGCTATCAATTATCTGCTGCAAGTTATCGTTTACTTTGAGGAGAAATCCGTTAGAATACAAGTTCTCTATATTCTCTGATAACTCATTCATAAGAGTAGCCTGCCCTGAAGATTTCACGTGATAGATATACTTTCTGTATAATTGATCAATCTCAAACCATGTCTTTCTGTAGGCTTCGATAGCATGTGAAAGGGATTCAACGGAAAAACTCGCTTTACTCATTATGGCAATAAAACGCGAAGCACAACCTACAGCTTCATATAAATGACTATAC
>JAGHBT010000204.1 GCA_021160845.1 bacterium
TATCGGGACTATGCTTGAACCACAATACTTAAGTTCCCTTTTTCATTCTCTCCCGTGCGCCTGTCCAATCTATTTGTAATTTTACCCTGATTAACTGTTTTGTCAACCCCCCCCATCGAAAATAAACAGGAACCATCGTGGATCATAACAAGGCTTATGTAGCTGCTATTCTATATCAGGTTAGAACCGGAAGAATATGAGTACAAAGAAAAAATGGAATTTCAAGTTTATTTACACGAAAAAAGCCAACAAAACTCCCGCAGCAACTGCGGAACCTATCACACCCGAAACATTAGGTCCCATAGCATGCATCATTAGAAAATTGTGAGGATCCTCTTCCAATGCGACCTTTCCCACGACCCGAGATGCCATTGGAACAGCGGACACCCCCGCGGCGCCAATTAGTGGATTAATTTTTTTGCTGGAAAATTTGTTCATTATTTTGGCCATTAAAAGTCCTGCAATAGTACCAATGGAAAAAGCTACTAGACCTAAAAGGAGAATGCCAATTGTTTGGACAGTTAAAAATTGTGAAGCTTGCAGTTTTGAACCTATAGACAATCCCAGAAAAATTGTAACAATATTTATCAAACTATTCTTGGCGGTTTTTGCCAATCTGTCGGTCCGGCCACACTCGTTTATTAAATTGCCGAACATCAACATGCCAATAAGTGGCGTAGCAGCCGGCAACAATACCGCACAAAGAATTAATACCACTAACGAAAAAAGGATCTTCTCAGTTTTTGAAACATGGCGTAATTGTGTCATTCTTATTTTGCGTTCTTTTTTAGTTGTAAAAAGCCTCATAATCGGCGGCTGAATAATTGGGATAAGCGCCATATATGAATAGGCAGCCACGGCAATCGCGCCCAATAGTTCAGGAGCCAATTTTGAGGTGACAAATATCGCTGTAGGACCATCAGCGCCTCCGATTATACCGATTGAAGCAGCTTGCTTAAGTGAAAAATTCATTCCAGGAAGCGCAATAGCGCCAATAAGTGTTGTAAAAATACCAAATTGAGCAGCTGCCCCAAGAAATGCCAACCGAGGATTGGCAATCAAAGGACCAAAATCAGTCATTGCCCCTATCCCCATAAATATCAGAAGAGGAAAAACGCCAGTCTTGACGCCAATATTATAAATATACCACAAAAACCCACCAGGCTCCGCAATCCCCGCAACAGGTATATTCGCCAGGATTCCTCCAAAACCGATAGGGATTAAAAGAAGAGGTTCAAATCCCTTAACAATACCGAGAAAGATTAAAAGAGAGCAAACAACCATCATAATAATGTTTGGCAACCCAAAGTTAACTAGCCCAGTACTTTGAAAAACATTTGTAAATATTCTTCCAAGCCCCACCGCTTCCATCTATGACTCCTGATTTAATTGTTTTAACATGGGAAAATTCATCCTTCAATTCATCAAACTGAATTTATCCCAACTGCGCTAATACTTGACTGGCACTCACCGAATCTCCAGCTTTTACATTCATAGAAAGCAAAATGCCATTCCTCGGCGCCTTTATCTCTGTTTCCATTTTCATCGCTTCAATAATTATAATTACTTCATTTTTTACAACCCGCTTATTTGCTTCACGCAAAACCTTAACGACTGTACCTGGAAACGGTGTTATGATATCGAATGTATCTTCAGTTGGTTCGGGAACAGATTTCGTTGTATCAGGGGTACCTTCCTCGACCTTTATTTTATATTTTTGTCCTTCAACAGTAACAATATCATTTTTTAAGATTACAGGGTATTTCTTGCCGTCAACAGTCACCATAAAAGTATCGCCTCTGTATTTGGCTCCTTCTTTACTCTTGATAACTTTTCGTACACGAACTTTACCTTCTCCTTTTAAGAAAGATATTCCCTTTTCTTTACATGTAGCAGCAATAAAGATATTTTCTTCAGTTTCTTCAAGGTCACTATCTTTTAATAATTTCTTAGCTGGTTCTATTCCTTTGTTAGGATCACTATCATTGATCTCCAACACCTTTTTAACTGTAGGCTGCAGATTCAATTTTTCTGAAGCGAGCTTAACCAATTCCGGGTCAGGCTCAACAGGAGTCTTTCCAAAATAGCCGAGGATCATCTTGCCATAGCCCTCCGCAAATTTCTCCCATGGACCAAAAATTACATTATTAAATGACTGCTGAAAATAAAACTGCGATACCGGTGTAACTGACGTACCAAAACCTCCACGTCGAACGACTTCGCTCATTGCCGTAATTATTTCAGGGAATTTATCCAACATATCATTGTCCCGAAGCATTTGAGTATTGGCTGTTAAGGCCCCCCCCGGCATTGGGGAAAAAGGAATCTCCGGGGAAACTGATTTTGCTTCCGGGGGTATAAAATAATCCTTCATACAGTCTTTGAACAAGGTTTCAACCTCACGGATCTTGTTACTATCAAAGCCAAGATCATACTCCGTACCCTTTAGAGCGTGCATCATAGTCAGTATATCGGGCTGGCCTGTACCACCGGAAACAGGAATCATCGAAAGATCAATGGCGTCTGCTCCGGCTTCAATCGCCGCCATATAGCAATGCACTGATATGCCAGCTGTTTCATGTGTGTGAAATCTTACCGGGATATCCGCCGGCAAGATTCTTTTTGCCATTTTAATAGTTTCATAAACCTTTTTAGGTATTGAAGTCCCTGAAGCGTCTTTAAAACACACCGAGCTATAAGGCAACCCCGAATCAATAATATTTCTCAAGGTCTTTTCATAAAAGGCTACATCGTGGGCGCCGACACAACCTGGGGGTAATTCCATCATCGTTATAGCAACTTCATGTTTCAATCCGTTATCAACTATGCATCTGCTGCTATAATCAAGATTATTAACATCATTTAGAGCGTCAAAATTTCTAATTGTTGTTACTCCATGTTTCTTAAACAGTTTCGCGTGTAGATTAATAATATCACTACTTTGAGAATCCAGACCGACGACATTAACACCGCGTGCTAATGTTTGAAGATTAACATCCGGCCCAACAATTTCTCTAAAACGATCCATATTCTCAAATGAATTCTCATTGGCATAGAAAAAGGGACTCTGAAACATCGCTCCGCCGCCGGATTCAAAGTGAGTTATCCCCGCATTTACCGCAGCTTCCAATGCCTGGGCAAAATCATCCATATGAACACGCGCGCCAAACACCGATTGAAACCCATCTCTGAAGGCTGTACACATTACGTTTATTTTTTTCTTTGCCATATTTTTTCTCCCAATCCCTCCACGAGTCTCCGGTATCCATTTCCTCAAAACCAGATTTCCTCACCAACCCAAGCATTAGCAAAAGGTTTCAGGGTAAGGAGCCCTGTGTTATTTTCTATTCTTTACTGCTACCGCAATCGCGGCAATTAGCGCGTTATCCTCAGAAACTAATGCAGTTTGCGCTTCATATTTTTCTTCAGGAAAATACTTATGAACGATGTAACTCATTATTTGCATTGTGCATACCATAATAACCAAAAAAGCAAATACTACGCTCATCCCCACCACGGTAAGCTCCAAAGCGCTATTAAACATCTCTACATCTCCTGTGTTCAGTAACTTTTCTAACATCATGCCATATTACTGAAGCGGCACAACTCACAACGACAGCAAAAATACCATCAACGCGTTCTAATAGATATGTCTTGATCTCAATATAATCAATACTTTTTTAAAAAATTTAATCCAAGGTCAACCCACTCAAAATGGAGTGGAAAATTTAAAAGAGGAACATCTTACTTAATTCCACAAAAAGAACCAAAGTTTGCACCTATCCACATAAAAACAAGTACGATGCCCCTCTTTTAAAACAATAAGTATATATCACTTTATTCCCACAACCTTATTTTTGAATTCCGAGCTGCCAGAAAAGAAAAGCCATCTCATCAACGGTATCTTCAATCGTTTTACTGATCGGCCGACCGCCCGAATGCCCCGCTTTTGTATCATATAGAATCATAATAGGATTCTCCGAATTGTTGGCTCTCTGCAATAGTGCTGTCATCTTGCGCGCGTGAAGAGGCGCCACTCGTGTATCTGAATCGCCAGTGATAAACAGAGTTGAAGGATACTTGGTTGCTTCCATAACATTATGATAGGGTGAGTATTTATAAAGGTACTTAAACTGTTCGGGATTTTCAGCGCTCCCGTACTCCGAAACCCAGAATTTTCCAAGCAGAAACTTTTGATAACGAAGCATATCAAGGAGAGGATATGTACATACGACAGCTCTAAAGAGATCCGGACGCTGAACAAGCGCCGCGCCGACAAGCAGCCCCCCATTACTCCCCCCCCTTATCGCGAGTTTGGAAGAACAGGTATAATGATTATCTATCAACCACTGCGCCGCTCCAACAAAATCGTTAAAGACATTTTGTTTGTTTTCAAACATCCCCGCTCTATGCCACTCTTCGCCGAATTCTCCACCACCCCTAAGATTCGGAACAGCATAAACACCGCCGCACTCAGTCCATAACACTCCAGTTGACCTGAACCCTGGGGTTAAATTAATATTAAATCCCCCGTATCCGGTCAGCAATGTGGGATTATTTCCGTTTAGCTCAATATCCCTGGAGTAAACGAGAAACATCGGCACGCGCGTACCGTCTTTCGAATTATACCAGACCTGCTTAACTACAATCCTGTCGCTGTCAACCGGAACATCAAGCTTTGCCCAGATCTTCTTGTTGCCTTTCTTTACATCATACCGGTATATCGTTGTCGGCACATGGAAAGAAGTAAAGACAAAAAAGGCCTCGTTTCTCTCCCATCGGCCGCGCACACTGCTTACGGCGCCAAGAGTCGGGAAAGATATCTCACGGGTAAACTTTCCGTCCGGTTCAAAGACCTTTACCTTTGAAACGACATTTTCAAGATAATTGACAAAGAGTTTCTTGCCCGCGAGAGAAAAACCTTCTATGACAGCTTCAGTTTCAGGAATAATCTCTTTCCAGTTTTCACGGGCAGGCTTTTTGAGATCAACGGTGAGAATACGTCCCTTTGGAGCATCCCAATTTGTCTGCATATAAAGCATTCCTCCGCCGTACTGAGGTTCAAACCTGGCATCGATATCCTTAACAAGCGTCTTGATTGAACCATTGCTCTTTAAATCTTTGTAATAAATCTCTGATTTCTGTCCCGCCGACCCGTGAAATACAACAATCATCAAGTAACGCCCGTCGTCCGTAATGCCCGCCCCAATGCCAGCCTTAGGCCCAAAACCTTCCCCGAAAATCTCTTTATCTTTTTCGGGATCGTCCCCCATACTATGAAAATAAACCCTGGATCCAAGAAGAATATTATGCCTTGAATAGTAAAAACCACTGTTATCGGGCATAATTGAAATACCGAAATACAAACCACTCGGGAGTTCATCGGGGAAATTCTTTCTCTTGTCTACATCGAACAATTTTACTGTTAATTCATCAGCGCCGCCTTCCCTTATCCCATAGGCGAGCAATGTACCATCTTCAGAGACAGTGAGCAGATTTACACTAGTCGAATGATCTTTACTCATTGAATGAGGATCAATAAGCGCTTCATCCTTGCCATTGAGCCCGTCGCGCATATAAATCACAAAGAGATCCTGGTCGGGGGACCTCTTTGACAAAAAGTATCTGCCATTTCGTTCAGCAGGAATACCAATTCTGTCGATCTTCATAAGTTCCGTTAGACGCCTTTTTAACTTCTCGCGCCCTGGTAACGAATCGATAAGTGAATGAGTATATTCATTCTGTGATTTAATCCACTCTCTGGTCTCGGCGCTCTCCTGATCCTCGAGCCATCTGTACGGATCAGGAATCACTACTCCATGAAGTGTATCTACAACACTTCCCCTGTTTGTAACAGGAACTTGGTTGCCAGCCCATGTCACTGACGAAAGCACCCCTGTTAAAAGGATAACTGCCACGGCAGCAAACAACACGCTGACTGCTTTGGAGCTTCTGACTACACTCC
>JAGHBT010000031.1 GCA_021160845.1 bacterium
CAATTGGATATGGACAGACTATTTCGCAACCTTATATTGTTGCGTATATGACGGAGAAGTTACGTATTAAAAGGAATGATTGTGTGCTGGAAATAGGAACCGGAAGTGGTTATCAAACAGCTGTACTTGCTCAACTTGCCAGGCATGTTTATACTGTTGAAATAGTGGAGACTCTGGCTCGCTTGGCCAGAGAGAGACTTATGAAAGTTGGCTACAATAATATCAGCTACCGTATCCGGGACGGATCATTAGGTTGGGAAGAGGAAGCGCCTTTTGATGCTGTTATGATAACCGCGGCTCCGGCACGGATACCGGAGAAGATTATAGAGCAGCTTGGCAAGGGGGGACGGATAGTCGCTCCGGTTGGGACTGTCTCCCAGCAATTGTATAGGGTAACACGCGATTCTGAGGGGTTAGTAAAGGAAAGGCTTATAGATGTTAGATTTGTACTGATGACCGGTGGAATGGATTTTGATTCTTAAATAGGAGAGGAAGAGTAATTATGCCCGATGGGCAGTTCAAACCGAAAGAATTTTACAGAAAACTTGATTCTCTTTTAGCTCGTATAAAGAAAAGGGTTGGGACCAAAGATGCCCTTGCTCTTGTGCTTGAAGAGCTTGTTGAAGAAGTCGGCGATGATCTAAGAATAAAGAGTGGTTGTATTTACCAGCTTAAAATGGGCTATTTTCGCATAATTGGTGGAGCACTGGGGGATGCCACCAATACTTGGCCGGAGCCTATAAGTAGGTATGAGCCCTTTTTACAGCTTCTCAGCCTGCATAAGAGTTATATTTTTATTGATAATGAAGTTCCTCCATGGGGAAATAACAGTGTTGCTGCTTTAGTAGGCGAGGATGAGCAGTACCTTCTTGTTTTCAGACTGAAGAAGGATTGGGAGCGTGAGACTCTCCAGTTTTCCATAAATGTTATTCAAAATATTATTAACTTCAGCCGTTCTACGAGTCGTTTTACCGCTGATATTCAGGAAGCCTATGAAATTCAGCGGAGTCTTTTGCCACGCTTCAAAATTGACTTTCAGGGGTTTGATATAGCTGCCCGCTCAGTACCCGCGGAGCGTGTAGGTGGAGATTTCTATGATTACGGGTTACTCGACGAAGATGTTTTGTCATTCTCGATTGGGGATGCGAGCGGACATGGCTTGCCGGCGGCATTACTTGTAAGGGATGTTGTTACGGGGCTCAGGATGGGGATTGAGAAAGAAATGAAGATATCGGAAATTGTAAGAAAACTCAATCACGTGATTGGGCAAAGCCGATTGTCAACTCGTTTCGTCTCTATGTTTTTCGCGGAATTGGAGGAAAATGGAACACTTGTATACGTAAATGCCGGGCATCCCCCTCCAATAGTGATTAAGGATTCAAAGGAAGAAAAACTTACGAGAGGTGGAAGCATCCTCGGTCCTATGAAGAATGCTACTTTCGAAAGAGGTTTTGCCTTTATGGATCCGGGTGATTTTCTGGTAATGTTTTCTGATGGCATATTCGAGAGTATGGACGCAAATGGTGAAATGTTTGGGGAGGAACGAATTGTAAAGTATGTTCGTGAAAACATAAATGAACCTGTTGACTCTATTGTTGACGGCATGTTTAACTATCTCTATGAATTTAGAAATGATGATAAACTCTTAGATGACGCAACACTGTTTATAATAAAAAAAAGTTGAATGTTGGCTGTAGTTGCTCTGGTAACGTGATCGTTTAATCCAATCTTGATATAGGTCTGTTTATGAGGGGGAATGTATGGCTGAAATAAGACAGAACCCGGCAACAAAAGAATGGGTTATTATTGCTACCGGAAGGGTAAAGAGACCGGAGGATTTTGTTCGGGATGAACCCGAAGAGGCTCTTCCCCACCATGATGGAAATTGTCCGTTCTGTCCGGGGAATGAAGGCAAGACCCCACCCGAGATTTTTTCAAATAAGGGAAAGGATGGGAAATGGACTTTACGTGTTATACCAAACAAGTTTCCTGCGCTTGAGCCCAATGGACAAATTGATAGAGAGGAAGCCTCGAATTTTTTCAGGCGGATGGATGGATTGGGAAGACATGAAGTGATCATTGAATCTCCGTTTCATGATGCTTCCTTAGGACTTTTCAGTCTTAAAGAGACTCTGGAAATCGTCGACGCTTATAAGCGTCGTTATTGTGATCTAATAACTGATAACAGGTTTAAACTGGTAACAATTTTCAGAAATAATGGGAAAGGGGCTGGAACTTCTCTCGAACATCCTCATTCCCAGATAGTTGCTCTTCCAGTTGTGCCTGTCCATGTGCGGAATCGTCTTGAGTCTGCAATGAGATATTATGATGACCATGGGCATTGCGTGTTTTGTCGGATGATTGGAATGGAACTAAAGTCAAAGAAACGTCTTGTACTCAAAAATGACGATTTTATCGCTTTTGAACCATTTGCTTCAAGGGTTCCCTTTGAAACATGGATCGTTCCGTTAAGGCATCAGGCTACTTTCGGGGAGATATCCAAAAAGGAAATGAAGGGATTGGCAAGAATTTTAAAGAGTCTCTTTGAAAAGTTTTATAGAGGGCTTAATAATCCTGCCTATAATCTTATAGTGCGTACAGCTCCAACGGGTGATGAGGGAGAGGAATATTACCATTGGCATATACAGGTAATTCCAAGGATGACTACATCGGCTGGCTTTGAACTTGGTACGGGTGTTTACATAAATGTGTCACTTCCGGAAAGCTCAGCTGAATTTCTACGAAAGGTTTAATGGATTCTGGCGTTCTAAAAATACATATTTACTTGAATAGGTCCATTTTATTTTAGGGAGGGTTTTCATGTTTCTAAGTGAAAAAAGAATAATTTACTCGGTTGTTTTTGCGGTTGTTACAATTTTCCTTGGGTGCAAAGGAAACGATTTGGACAAAGCGAGCAATGTTTCCTTTGGAGTAAATCTGATTGAGAACCCATCTTTCGAAAAATGGGTCGATTCAATTCCTGATGGATGGGAAGAGAGAGTGATAGATGAAGTAAGCTCTGAAGGGGCAGCTGTTAACCGTTTTAAAAAATCCTCTGAGGACAAAAAAAGTGGTAATTATTCATGTTGCTTTGAAGGCCACGACACTACGAATAAATGGATTGCCTTAGTGCAGGTTGTACCGGTAATCGGGGGGAGTGACTTAATAATATCATCTGATATTAAAACAAAAAGCCTGAGAGGTATTTCAGCCCGCAATACATATTCAAATCTGTTTGTGAGTTTTTTGGACAAAGATGCTAAAAGGCTAATTCCTGCTAAAAACTTTGTGGATGTGATGATGCATCGGAATGTGGGGACAAAACCATGGCATAATAGTAAGAAGAAAATCACTGTACCAGCAGGCGCGCGGTTTGCAGAAATTGGGCTTTTATCAACGATGTCAGGAGTTATTTGCTTTGATAATGTTGAAGCGGTTTTGAGAGAGAAAACACCGTGGATCAAAAAAGATACAAAGTATATTACTTTTTACTATCTTCCCAAACATCCCTTCCCTGAAGGAGCGATAGAAATGGAAGCAGGTGCGATTGAAAACTATGCCGAGAGGATAAATTTAGGGAAGATTAGTAA
>JAGHBT010000056.1 GCA_021160845.1 bacterium
ACGTATGATGAAAGCTGAGAGGCTGGCCATTTCAGGTGAGATGACGTCTTCGGTTCTTCACGAGATTAAAAACCCCCTGGTATCGGTAGGTGGGTTCGCGAGAAGCCTTTACAAATCTCATGATCTTACCGATAAGGACAGGGAAAAAGTGGAAGTTATAATGAAGGAATCGTTGAGGCTCGAACAATATCTTACGAATCTTCAGTCGAGTGTTGATGAAATAAGATTGAGAGAAGGCGATATTAACCAGGTGATCCGTGACATCTGCCAGCTTTTAAGTTCGGAGATTGAAGAAAGGAAAATAAAGCTTAGAAAGGATCTTGATCCTGAGCTTTCGGAATGCAATTTTGATGAAGTAAAGATGCACGAGGTTTTGCTTAACATAATTCAGAATTCAATTGAAGCTGTGGATGAAAATGGGAATATACAAATCAGTACATGGCAGGATGAGACAAAGATATTTGTGGAGCTCGCAGATGATGGAGAAGGTATCCAGGGTGACAGGCTTAAAAGGATATTTTCTCCCTTTTATACGACCAAGGAAAAGGGGTCGGGGTTGGGGCTTGCCTTTGTCCACAGGATAATCAAGGACCATGGGGGAAATATATCGGTAACAAGTTCAAAAGGGATGGGCGCAACTTTTGTCATAACACTTACGCGTGTTAGAGAAGAGGAAAAAGATTAATAAAGGAGACACTTCGACAGATTACTTGATTCACTGAACCAGAGAATGCCGCGGACAATGTCTTTATTCAATTTTTCCGTTTTGCGGTTGATTCAATCTTTAATTGACAAAATCAGATTGTAACTTTATTCTACAGTCCTTTATATGGATTGTATGATGTATTGTATGACAGTTTGATAAAGGAGTTTGAAAGGAAATGGGTTCGGATAAGGGAACAGTTCAAATATATACGGGAAACGGAAAAGGCAAGACTACAGCTTCTCTGGGCGCGGCATTGAGGGCAATCGGACATGGCTGGCATGTTGTTATGATTCAGTTTATGAAGGGGCGTCCCTACGGTGAAATCATAAGCAGCAGCAAATTGGACGGTTTTATTGTTGAACAGTACGGGCGTGATGAATTTGTTAACCCGAAAAACCCGGAGCAGGTGGATGTGGATCTCGCGAGGGGGGGATGGGAGAGGGCGGAGGAATTACTTAAGGAAGAGAAGCTCGACATGTTGATATTGGATGAAATTAATGTCGCGGTATCGTTCGGGCTTATAAGTGTCGAAGAAGTTGTTAAATTTATAGAGAATAAACCTGACCGGCTCGAACTTATTCTAACAGGGCGGTATGCCGATAAGAGGGTTATGGAACTGGCTGACACCGTCACTGAAATGAAAGAAATTAAACATCATTATCAAACGGGAATTCAGGCGAGGAAGGGTATAGAGTTCTAGACGAAAATGGTTCGAACAAGAACATTGGAATCAGTATTTGCCGCTTTTAGTGAAGGGAAAAACTCAGCTGTGGGGAGGCTCCTTTCTATTCTTGAGGACGGAGGGAAAGACGCGGAAAAGGTAGTAGAGTATATTTTTCCTAAAATCAAGGGTGTCTACAGGGTTGGGTTTACAGGGCCGCCCGGGGCTGGAAAAAGCACAGTAATCTCCAGGTTAACATCACATTTCAGAGAAGAGGATAAGAGTGTCGGAATTATAGTTGTTGATCCGACAAGTCCTTTTAGTGGAGGCGCTCTACTTGGTGACAGGATTAGAATGCAGCATTTCACAAGCGATCCGGGGGTGTTTGTAAGAAGTCTTGCTAGCAGGGGGAGCCTCGGTGGTATATCAACCTGCACCGATGAATCGGTAGATATTCTAGACGCGAACGGTAAAGATATTGTGTTTATCGAAACAGTCGGCGTCGGGCAGTCGGAACTTGAAATTGCCGACAAAACACACACCGTAGTGGTAATTCTTGTCCCTGAATCCGGTGACGGAATTCAAGCAATGAAAGCCGGCCTCATGGAGATAGGTGATATTTTTGTAATGAATAAATCCGATCATCAAGATGCCGAAATGGCAGCGAGAGAGATACAATCCGCATTGAAGTTGAAAAAGACATCAGGGAACAAATGGGTTCCCAGAGTGATATTGACATGCGGGTTAAAGGATGAAGGAGTGGATAAGCTCAAGGAAGCTATCCATGAGCACAGAGATTTTCTTGACACGAATAATCTTAGGGAAAAGAAAAACAGGCAGATACTCTTTTCGCGAGTGAGAAATGCCCTGCTTGACCGGCTTGAGAGAAGAATTAAAAAGAGTCACAGGGTAAGGGAATTACTGGATAAAAGGATGGAAGAGGTTTATGCTGGGGAAATATCGCCATATAGTGTCGTTTATGAGCTTGAGAAGATGATAAATATTGAATGACACGCTTTTAAACTTGCCGTGCGCGGTGGTCGAATGGCCAATCGCTTAAGGATTTGGGAGGGTAATTATGAATGAGGAAGATAGAAAAAAATATAAAGAGAACAAAAAGAGATATTTTGAGAAAACAGCAAATCTAAAAACACAGAACATTGATTTCACAACGGTTTCTTCTGAACCCGTCAATTCGTTATATACTCCTGATGATATTCAGGGATTGAACTATAATGCCGATCTTGGTTTTCCCGGCGAATATCCGTATACCCGCGGTGTTTACCCCAATATGTATCGTGGAAGATTCTGGACTATGAGGCAGTTTGCCGGATTTGGTTCGGCAAGAGATACAAATAGGAGATATCATTATCTTCTGGATCATGGGCAGACAGGTCTGAGTGTCGCTTTCGATATGCCTACAATAATGGGTTATGACTCTGATCATGAACGTTCTCTTGGAGAAGTAGGAAAATGTGGTGTAGCCATAGATTCACTCAGTGACATGGAGATACTTTTCGACGAAATTGATCTTTCAAAAATTACTACCTCGATGACGATTAATGCTCCAGCCTCGATTCTCCTCTCGTTCTACCTTGCTGCCGGGGAAAAGAAAGGGGTTGGGTTTGAAGCAATGGGGGGGACAATTCAGAACGATATTCTAAAGGAATACATCGCGCAAAAATCATGGATATTCCCTCCTGAGCCGTCAATGCGTATCATAACCGACATATTAAAGTTTTGTACGCAAAATGTTCCAAGGTGGAATTCTATTAGTATTAGTGGTTATCATATAAGGGAGGCTGGTTCGACTGCCATACAGGAACTGGCTTTCACACTCGCGGACGGCTTTGCCTATGTTGAAGCTGGGATAGAAGCGGGGCTTGATGTGGACGATTTTGCTCCTCGATTGTCCTTTTTCTTCAACGCGCACCTTGATTTCTTCGAGGAGATAGCCAAGTATCGCGCGGCCCGTGTAATATGGGCGAAGAGGATGAAAGAGAAGTATGGAGCGAAGAAGGAGAAATCTCTTCTTTTGAGATTTCATACACAAACAGCCGGGTGCACACTGACAGCTCAGCAGCCAGAGAACAATATTACACGCACAGCTTTTCAGGGGCTTTCAGCCGTGCTTGGCGGAACTCAATCGCTTCATACAAATTCTATGGATGAAACGCTTGCACTGCCATCTGAAAAAGCGGTTCGTATAGCCTTAAGGACTCAACAGATTATTGCTTATGAAACAGGGGTTGTAAATACGATCGACCCTCTGGCGGGAAGTTATTTTGTAGAAGCCAAGACCCGTGAGATGATAGCGAACGCGGAAGACTATTTTCGGAGAATCGATGATCTTGGAGGGGTTATAAAAGCTATAGAAAAGGGGTTCTTCCAGAAAGAAATAAGCAGGGCCGCGTATGAATATCAGAAATTGGTAGAGGATAAGAGAAAGATCATAGTAGGTCTGAACAAATTTGATATGGAGAACGAGAAAATAGATATTCCTATTCTCAAAATCGACCCTGAGGTTGAGAAAAAACAACGTGATGCTGTGATCAGTGTCCGTGAGAATAGGGACAATGATAAGGTAAGCAGGGAACTTGAAAGGCTTCGGAAAACTGCGGAGGGTACAAATAATCTCATGCCGGTAATACTAGATTGTGCCAGGTGTTATTGCACAGAGGGTGAGATTATTTCTGAATTGAAAAAGGTATTTGGGGAATATCAGGAACCAATCTTTTTGTAAAGTGAATCCGGAAGGGAATGGAGATGGATAAAAAGATCAGAGTATTGATTGCTAAGCCCGGTCTTGATGGCCATGACAGAGGAGCGAAAGTTGTAGCGAATGCTCTGAAGGATGCCGGAATGGAGGTTATTTATACGGGCCTTCATCAAACACCCGGGATGATCGCAGAATCAGCCGTTCAGGAGGATGTTGATGTTATCGGGCTCAGTATTTTGTCGGGAGCCCACATGACGATGTTTCCAAAAGTGCTTGAATTGTTAAAGGAGAAGGGAGCCGATGACATTATGGTTTTTGGCGGGGGGATTATCCCTGAGGGGGATATAGAAAGGCTTGAAACTCAAGGAGTAGCAAAGGTTTTTGGGCCGGGGACAGATACACATGATATTATTGATTTTTTAAATGCGGAGTTTGGTGAGGAGAAAGATTAAAACATTATTTTAAGAGAAATGCTGCTTTTTTGTGGTGTTTTGTTAAGTGTGTTAACATTATTTATTATGGGTTACAAAGGTGATATTATTGATGGTGTAGTTTAGTTAGTGAAGGGGGAATTTTTGATGAGTGAAGTAATTATTGCTGGAGCTGTAAGAACAGCTATTGGTAAATTCGCGGGAGGTTTTTCGAATTTAAGAGGGCCGAAACTTGGCAGCCATGTAGTTGTTGAAACGATGAAGCGCGCGGGTATCAACGGGAGTCAAGTTGACGAAGTGATTATGGGGACGGTCCTTGGCGCGGGGTTAGGTCAGAACCCGGCTCGACAGGCTGCTATTTACGGAGGAGTATCGAGCTCTGTGGGCGCGATGACAATTAATAAGGTATGCGGTTCAGGATTAAAAGCGGTTGTGCTTGGCGCGCAGGCAATTAAACTCGGTGATGAAGAGATTGTTATATCGGGGGGTATGGAAAGCATGGATAATGCTCCATATATTCTTCGTAAGGCGAGATCCGGCTATCGGCTGGGAGATGGAAAACTGGTAGATAGTATGGTGTTTGACGGTTTGTGGGATATTTATAATGATTTTCATATGGGCAACACGGGGGAACTGGTCTCGGAAAAATATAATATATCAAGGGAAGAACAGGATGAATATTCCCTGGGTAGTCATCTCAAGGCTGTGAAGGCTATGAAAGAAGGATGGTTTGGCGAGGAGATTGTTCCGGTTGCTGTACCTCAAAGGAAAGGCGACTCGGTAATAATCGACAAGGATGAGGGTCCCCGCCCTGATACAACCATGGAAGCCCTATCGAGGCTTAAGCCGGCATTCAAAAAGGGTGGAACTGTGACAGCGGGTAATTCTTCTCAGATTAGTGATGCCGCTGCGGCAATGGTTCTTATGTCAGACAAAAAAGCGGAAGAAATGGGAGTTAAACCCCTCGCGAGAATAACCGGTTATGCAACAGGGGGGATGGATCCCGAGTGGGTAATGATGGCTCCTACAGTGGCAATCTCAAAACTTCTAAAGAAGACAGGGATGAAGCTTGAAGATTTTGATCTTATTGAACTTAATGAGGCATTTGCCGTACAGCCCTGCGCTATTATTAAAGAGCTCGGCATGGATCCGGAGAAGATAAATATTCATGGCGGAGCTGTAGCTCTTGGTCATCCTATTGGATGTTCGGGAGCCAGGATTCTGGTAACTCTTATCTACGCGCTTAAAAGAACAGGGGGCAGTAAGGGTATGGCGACTCTTTGCCTTGGAGGTGGAAACGCGATTGCTCTTAGCATCGAGATGATGTAGGGGTGCCCGGGATTTTCTTATTGCCGAATAAAGTTGCTCTTACGACAGGAGGTTAAAAAGCATGAGTATAAAAAGAATTACAGTCGCGGGCGCGGGCACAATGGGTAATGGAATCGCCCAGGTTTTCGCTCAGAGTGGATTTGATGTTACAATGCTCGATGTAAAAGAAGAATTTCTACAGCACGGAGTGGAAACGATAAGGAAGAATTTGGCAAGAATGGCCAGGAAGGACAAGATTAAAGAATCCGAAATAGATATTATCAGTAACCGGATAAAGACTACGACAAAAGCAAGCGAAGCATCTGACTGCGATTTTCTCATTGAGGCAATTTTCGAGGATTTCAAAGCCAAAGCTGATATTTTTAAAGAATTTGATTCTCTGTGTGATAGCGATGTTATTTTCGCGAGTAATACATCTTCTATTTCGATAACCTCTCTCGCGGCTGAGACATCGCGGCCGGAGAGATTTATCGGGATGCACTTTATGAACCCGGTACCGGTTATGAAGTTGGTGGAGGTAATACGGGGCCTATCGACAGCTGACGAAACGGTTAAGGCCGTGACATCACTGAGTGAAAAGCTTTCTAAGATTCCTCTTGAAGCGCGTGATTACCCTGGTTTTGTTGCGAACAGAGTGCTTATGCCTATGATCAATGAAGCCTGCTTTTGCCTTATGGAGGGTGTCGCCGAAAAGGAAGCCATCGATGGTGTGATGAAACTTGGGATGGCGCACCCGATGGGACCGCTTGCTCTGGCTGATCTTATAGGCCTGGATATATGTCTTAATATTCTAAGGGTTCTTCAGAGTGGTTTCGGAGATCCGAAATATAGACCCTGTCCGCTTTTGGTAAAGAAGGTAGAAGCAGGTCATCTGGGTAGAAAAACCGGTCGTGGTTTTTACACTTATGACTAAGCGGTTTTTTTAGGGGTTGATATTCACAAAATAATTCCAAGTGTTTGGAACAGAGCGCGTCCGCTATGACGGTTGCTGACGACATCGGGAGTGCTCAAGGGTATTATCCTGTGTGTGAATCCGTTTCCTTTTACAAAGGTATATTCCCGTGTTTTTTGGGTGGCAGTTCCTGCCTTTTATTCAACAGGTTTTCAAGAGCATGGATAATAATGGGCCTTGTATCCTCGGGCATAATAACATCGTCCAAGTAACCCAGGCCTGCAGCTACATAGGGGTTGGCAAACGCCGTCTCATATTCGTCTATCTTTTCACGGAGTTTTTCTTCAGGGTTTTTTGAGTTCTTGATATCTTTTCTGTAAAGGATGTTTGCCGCGCCCTCCGCGCCCATGACTGCAAGTTCCGCTGTGGGCCACGCTACATTGTAATCTGAACGGATATGTTTGCTCGACATTACACAGTATGCTCCGCCGTATGCCTTCCTTGTAATAACAGTGAGTTTTGGTACAGTAGCTTCACAGTAAGCGAAAATCAGTTTTGCGCCATGTTTTATAATGCCTCGCCATTCCTGCTCTGTACCGGGGAGAAAACCTGGCACATCTTCGAAGGTTAAAAGAGGAATATTAAAAGCGTCGCAGAACCTGATGAAGCGGGCAGCCTTTATTGAACCTTCAATATCAAGAACTCCGGCAAGGTGAGCCGGTTGATTGGCGACGATTCCTATTACGTGCCCGTTCATCCTTGAGAGGCCTACAACTATGTTTTTGCTGTGGAGGGCTTGTACTTCAAAGAATTTCCCGTCATCTACGACCAGGTTTATGACATCCTGAATATCATACGGGGTTTTCGGGTCATTCGGGACTATTTCATTTAATTGTGGTTCAGTGCGGTCCGGTCTATCGTTTGTCGTTAAAGAAGGAGGATTTTCCAGATTATTCTGAGGAAGGAACGAGAGGAGTTCTTTAATCATAATGATACAATCTTCATCATCTTCTGCAAGGAAATGAGCTACTCCACTCTTTGTGTTATGAGTTATCGCCCCGCCAAGTTCTTCCTGCGAGACATCCTCATGTGTTACTTTTTTTATGACATTGGGACCTGTGATAAACATATGGCTTGTCCCATTGACCATAAAGACAAAGTCGGTAAGAGCGGGGGAGTAAACAGCACCACCGGCGCTTGGACCCATTATAGCCGATATCTGCGGGATAACGCCCGAAGCGAGGGTATTCCTAAGAAAGATATCAGCAACACCGGCCAGGCTCGCGACCCCTTCCTGAATTCTTGCTCCACCGCTGTCATTCATACCAATTATCGGCGCGCCGTTTTCCAGAGCCATTTCCTGCAGATTCGTTATTTTACGGGCGTTTGCCTCGCTTAGAGATCCACCGAGGACAGTAAAGTCCTGGGCGAAGGCGAATGTTTTTCTTCCATTAACCAAACCGTATCCGCTTATAACGCCGTCACCGACAAATTTCTTTTTGTCCATACCCGGCCATGTTGAGCGGTGAGTCATGAAGACACCTGTTTCCTGAAAGGTTCCTTTATCAAAGAGGAGGTGAATGCGTTCTCTGGCAGTGAGACGTCCTGATTCGTGAATTTTCTTGATACGTGCCTCTCCGCCTGACAGCAATACCTTTTCCCTGATTTTTTTAAGTTTTTCGTATTTTTTTTCTTTCGATTCCAATTTTCCCTCCCCGGAAGGATATTTGTCGATTTAGAAGATTTGAATTTATCTCCCTTTCATAATAGAAAAAAGTTGCTGTAATGGTCAATCGGAATAAATAAATTATATTGTTTTTTCCCTGTCTTGGTATTAGTATTCGGCAGTAGATGCAAAACAATAACGCAGGTGGCTGGTAAGCTCGCACTGCCTGAGTACTACCAATTGGGGTTAATGAACTTCAGCTTGTGGCCTAGCCGTTAATGTCTTATTTGGAGGTTATCCTATGAAATTGCAGAGAATTGTTCTTTTCATTTTTCTCGTTTTTTTCGCGGGGGTTTTTATCTCTTCTTGTTCAAATGGCGATAAGGGTTCTACCAAGCTCGCTTCCAAACCTAATAGTGGGCAAAAGGGTAAATTAACAACAGGAGAAGAAAAGATTCTTTCATATAGTTCCGAGGAGGTCAGCTTGGGGATATTCTTTGATAAAGAAGGTGTAAGCAGGTCTCTTACACTCAAGAATGACCAAAAGGAGTTTAAGGGATATATTGTTATCAAATTTCCTGAGGAAATGGGTATAAGTGCTGTTCAGTGGAGACTTCAATTGCCCGAAGGGATTAAAATAATTTCGGATGATTATTATCGGGAAAGGAACCTGACACTTGGAAGAATCAGAGATGGATTAAGTGAGGCCTTTCCATGCGTATATGGCCCCAGTCTCCTTATTCATACCTTAACCTTTATGGCGGAAGATGAACTGAAAAATGCCGTTATTTCCATTATGCCGGACAAGCGTGGTGATTTTCTTGGAATAGCTAAATGCGAAGGTGACGTTCAGGTTAGAGCATCTTCTTTTAAGGCTGTCGTGAATCCTGAAGACTGAGTAGGAAATTTATTTTGGGTTTAAAATCAAAATTCAGGCGAAGAAGATGGTTTGAAAGGCTTCTGGCCCTGTTTATGCTGATCTTAATATTAAACCGAAACCTTGAAGGCGGCGTTATATCCCCGAAGAATGGCGCGTTTTATCCAAAGGCCGTTCAGGAATTATTAAAAAACCAGAAAGAGCTGTTTGTTCTTGAACACAAATGGGCGGACAGGAAGATGGGTGAGCGAAGAGGAGGTTCAGGAAATAACAATGCTGTTCTTTCCAGTTACAAGGTATCGTACGGGGCAGGCGCCGTTCTTACCGGCGATTTAAATATCCCAGTATTAATGGGGTTGTACAGTGATGTTACCCCACAGTCTTTCGCCGATTCCATTATTCTTGAAAGAGAACTTTTCAATGGTCCGTGGCAAACGGGTACTTTAACTGATTATTTTAACGAAGTTTCTTCAGGGCTGCTGGGTGTTTCGGGGAATGTGTACGGATGGGTGTCGTTAACCGGTTCGGAAGCCTATTACACGGGTGGGTTTCAGAATTGGGGGATAGATCTTATTGATTCAAAAACAGATGAGATGATTTCTCAAACAGTTGTTGGTGTGGATGGGTATGTAGATTTTGGGATGTATGATAACGATGGTCCTGACGGAATACCCAATTCGGGAGACGATGATGGTTATGTCGATATTCTGGTTATTGTTACCCCTACAAGGGGCGCTGAATGTGAGTTTCTTTCGCCGCATATGTGGTCTCATTCCGGGCGTTATTCAATGTGGAATGAAGATAGGGAGCCCCTTTCCACGAATGACCCGGCTGTGGGTGGCGGCAGTATATTAATAGAAGATTATGTAATAGGGCCCACGGTATCATGTTCCTCCAATAGTCTGATAGAGATAGGGCTTTTTTGTCATGAACTCGGGCATGCCCTGGGGTTGGTGGATCTTTATGATACCGGTTATTGCGGTGTTGGAATAGGGAACTGGGGGATTATGGGGAGTGGGGCATGGAACACTCCGGAATCTCCAGCTCATCCCTGTGCCTGGTCAAAGAATAAACTTGGATGGGTAAATGTAATTGATGTTGGCTGGCGTGAACAGAAGATAAGGCTTGAACCTGTCGAAACATCAGGTGAGGTTGTCAGGTTGGCGATACCGGACGCGAGGTTTAAAAGAAGATATTGCCCGCATGGACAGAGCAGTTATTCTCTTCTCTGCGCTTGTGATGAGAGGGAAGCGGAAGCCCGGGGATGGCCTGATGAGGTGGGAGCGGGTTATGGTAATGGGTGGGCAGAGTCAATGACCAGGGAGTTCAATTATGACAATTCATCTCCATGTTCTCTTTTTTGCACAGTCACCGCGGATATGGAGGAAGGGTATGATTTTGGCTATCTTCTTCTTGAGGCTGG
>JAGHBT010000063.1 GCA_021160845.1 bacterium
CCTTCTGTTCGTGCTTTTCCTAATATTCACAGGAAGAGATTACTCCCTTATGTACAAAGCGGAAGCGAGAGCAAGAAAAACAGGGAAAGTAAGCAGCGATACAGCTCACCCGGCTTCAACTATAGATTCTGAAAGTATGTCCATCGCGGAAAAAGCACGTCCCATCTTCGTCAACGGTATTATACCGATAGCAACTATAATCGCGGTCTCATTCATAGGCCTGGTCTGGACGGGAAAAACATCCCTTGCCGAAGCGGGAGTAGCTTCGAGCAGTATTTTTGAAGCAATAAAGGAATCAAATTCATTTACGGCTCTATTGTGGGGATCTTTTTCCGGCTGCATTGTCGCTTCAGTTCTCGCCATGTCGCAGAGGCTTTTAACACTTACTGAAACAATGGAAGCCCTTGTAAACGGAATAAAGTCGATGATGCCGGCGATTCTTATACTTGTTCTCGCGTGGAGTATTGGCAAAATATGCTCCGAGCTTCATACGGCAGACTACCTGGTTAATAACCTCTCTGAGGTTCTATCTATACAATACCTTCCCATAATTGTCTTTCTTCTGGCAATGGGGATTTCATTTTCAACAGGAACATCATGGGGAACTTTGTCCATCCTGACGCCTATAGTAATCCCTATGGTCTTTGGAACCGCAAAAATAGCCGGGTTGGAAGGGGCGGAATTCAATCATATACTTTTTTCATCGATTGCCGCCATCCTCTCTGGAGCTATTTTTGGAGATCACTGTTCACCGATCTCGGATACAACAATCATGTCATCTATGGCCTCCGGCGCGGATCACTTAGACCACGTAAAAACCCAGCTCCCCTATGCCCTCACCGTAGGCGCAGCATCGCTTGTAACCGGTTATGTGCTGGTAGCCCTGGGGATGCCTATCGTGTTTTCTCTTATTATTTCTACGGGCGCACTACTGCTTATTATAAGAATATTCGGGAAACGGATTGATTGATATAAATCCGGCAGGTATGCACCACACAATAACGGCTCGGAGAATGCAAAACCCTACTTGGCGATACTCTCATATAGCCATATCTTCACTCTTCATCTAAAAAATTGACAGCCCGAAAGGGAAATCACAAATCCTTCCGGGCTTCTATCTGGTAGCCCCTAGGGGAGTTGAACCCCTGATTCATGGCTGAGAACCATGCGTCCTGACCACTAGACTAAGGGGCCTGATGAAACAATGGCTGGAGAGGGAGGATTCGAACCTCCATCGGCTGAGCCAGAGTCAGCTGTCCTGCCATTAGACGACTCTCCATTAATATAGGGGAAATTACAAAATTCACAGTAGAAAAGCAATACCATTTAATATATATCAGGAATAAAATTTAGCGGCTTTTCTCAGCCTCTCTACAGTTTTGGTTTTACCCAGAAGTACAACAACCCAGAAAATGTCCGGAGAAACTATTTTCCCGGTTAGAGCCACCCTGCACGGATGAATAAGTTCCCCTGCCGTTATTTCAAGATTAAACGCAAGATCCCTTAGGACTTTCTCCACAGATTCACGGTCAAAATATTTAAGTCTTTCATATTCATCAGCCAGTTTGTTCATACGGTTCGGAACTTCACTTCTCAATAGGTGCAACCTCACAGCTTTTTCATCCACTCGATAATCATCGGTATAGAAATATCCTATTACATCCGGAACATCATTCAGCAACTTAAGACGGTTACCAAGAATATTGATTATCGTACCCAAACGCTCTGTTTCTTTGTCGTTCATATTATAATTAAGGGCCTTCTTTCCTGTCATTTCTTCCCCACCGGGTACAATCTTAAGATCAACCGGTTTTGAGATATCAACATCAAATGCGGGCGGCAGCAAGCCTTCATCATTAAGAACACCCTGGACTAAAACAATTTTTTTAGTAAGAGGTAACTTTTTCAGGTGCTCCGAATTAATCCATTTCATCTTGCTGTCATCAAAGACCGCTGGATTCTTTGAAACTTTCTTAAGAGAAAATTTCTCTATAAGTGCCTGGTGTGTAAAGAGTTCTCTTTTTCCATCAAGTGACCAGCCAAGAAGCGCCAAGTAATTCAATAAACCATCTGCGAGGTAATTGCGATCCCTGTAATATGCTATCGATGTGGCACCATGCCGCTTACTCAACCTGGAATGATCACTTCCAAGAATCATCGGGAGATGAGCAAATTTAGGCACATTATACCCCAGCGCGTGGTAGAGGTGGATTTGTCTGGGTGTATTTGAAAGGTGATCATCCCCTCTTATAACATGTGATATTTTCATATGAGCATCGTCTACTACAACAGCAAAATTATAGGTCGGATTTCCATCCGATTTTATCAGCACAAAATCATCCAAATTTCCGTTTTCAAAGCTGAACTCTCCCCGAATAATATCTCTGAAGAAAACAGTTCCGTCATGGGGCATTTTAAAACGAACAATATGCGGAACCCCTTTTGAAAGCCTTTCCGCAACCTCAGCTTCGGAAAGCTCCCTGCACCTACCGTCATATTTAGGAGGAAGTTTCTTCTCCTTCATCTCAAATCTCATCTCTTCGAGTCTCTCAGGTGTACAAAAACAGTAATAGGCATTCCCATTATCGATAAGTTTTTGGACTTCATTATGATACAGCACACCTCTTCCCGACTGTGTATAGGGTCCAAAATCTCCGCCTCGTAAAGGCCCCTCATCCCAGTTGAGCCCTAGCCACTCCATCGCTTCGATTATCCCTTTATAGGATTCGACAGTTGATCTCTTGGCATCGGTGTCCTCAATTCTGAGTACAAATTTGCCACCGGTTTTCCGGGCATAGAGATAATTATAGAGCGCTGTCCTCGCGCCTCCGACATGAAGATGCCCTGTGGGGCTTGGAGCAAATCTTACTCTGATATGGGTTTCATGATCTGACATAGCTCTACATCTTCCAACCTTCTTCTGGCACAGCCTTATAATCGCTTATTTTTTTTATCAAAGCCTTATAATTCATACCAAAAACCTCAACTGACGCCTCATCCAACGACTTACCTCCACCCAACTCTTCCGTGAAATTCAAAATTTTCTCTATCGA
>JAGHBT010000058.1 GCA_021160845.1 bacterium
CCTCTATATTATTCTAAAGAGTCGTTAATTGTGGAATAATTTCAGAGCCGGGCTGTATGAATTTAAAAGGTATTATAAAATTGTATCCATTGCTGGTGTTACCCCTTGAAGTCTTTTTCCCGTCGGCATCTAATTGCCAATTTATACCTTCAAGGTATCAGTACCCCGTTCCAATTACTATCTGCCGGGAAGATAATAATTCGCGCCATGAAGAAACTGGTCTGCCTGACTATAGTGACGGGGAGGATAAGTCAAAAACCGACGAGCATGGAATTAACGATGAGAACAAAGGTTTGGAGTTTACCCGTTTTTCCGGGGAGGTAATAGACACCATAATTGTTTTGGGGAATGAGAGGACCAGACGCAGGGCGATTATTCAGGAAATGGCTTCGAAGCGGGGTGCGGGGCTTGATCTTGATTTAATTGAGAGAGATTCATCATATCTGAGGGGGTTGGGGTTTTTCTCAAGTGTGGATATATCCGTTGAAAGTATATCTGAAGCGGAATGCCGGGTTATTGTGAGAGTAATCGAAAGACCCGATTTGTTTATGAAATATCCTTATCCGATTCTAGATTATGATTTTACGGAGGGGATAAGATATGGAATCGGATGGAAGATTAAAAATTTCCGTGGACTTGGAGAAATATTATCAGTCGACTTTAAAAAGAGAAGAGATAAAGAACATAGTGGAGGAGCTTCATGGTATGTTCCATGGGTCTATGGGAAGCGGATGAGATTGAACTTGGGGTTTTTCAATTACAGGCGGCTTGATGAACCCGAGAATAATGATTTTATAAAGGAACGGGATGGTATAATAGCTAGTTTCGGATTGCCCCTATCGAGAGATTTGGTTCATCAAATTTGGGTAGCCCCTTTATTCTCTATGGAGGAAAGACGTTCCAGATTGTCAATACCTGGGAATTCGACTTGTCCGACGGGGGTTTATTTCAGACAGAATTTTTTGACTTTGGGATTGACAGTGACATATGACAGCAGAAACACATGGGTAGCTCCAACGAATGGTGTATATGCCCGGTTTAATCTGAAACATGTTTTTTCAATACGTGGAATGGAACAGAAATATTCATTCTGCAGTTTTTCAGGAAGCCATTATACTTCTTTCAGTAATCTGGGAACCTTGATCTTGGCAGTCAGCGCGAATAATTACGAGGGTTCTTTGCCTTGGTTCTATAAGATGGGTTTGGGAGGGGGATCCGATCTAAGGGGTTACCGTAGTGATTTTAAAGGGACTTCCAAAATTTTGGGTACCGTTCAATGGCGAAAGATGGTTTATGGCCCAAGCATGTTTGATATTCCAATTGTGGGGAAATGTGATCTCAGAATAAATCTTGTTGCATTTGTCGATACAGGTGCCCTGAAGGATGGTTTTGAATATTTTAACAGATCGATTTTTTATTCCACCATTGGGGGTGGAATCGAGGTTCTTTCCCCAATTCAAGATATTGTAAGGTTTGAGATTGCATCCGACAGACATGGTTACAACAAGTTTTATCTAACATCGGGCAGCAGGTTTTAGTATCGTAAATCCATCATATTCCCCATGCTGTGCAAGTGCTGACACCTCTTTATTGGCTGCATATTGACGATTGGAATTTAAGTAGTTAAGCTCGGGTATTCAATTGCTAATAGAGATGTTGGGGAATATTCCCCAACAAGCTTATTTTCCCCACAAAAAGGCTGTTTCCCTCTTCTGGCGCGGTTATTCCTGAATCTTAAGGGTTTTGAATACCATGTTAGTGGATAATTTTTCCCATTTTTCAGATTTGAAAATAGCTTTAAATTGAATCAGAAAAATAAGTATTCAGACCATAAAATCGGCGATGTTTTATCTGTTTATGTTGTAACAGTTTGTGAATAGGCTGGATACAATAGATCAAGCCCTTGTAGATTAAGTCTTCTCACTTCCAGGATTTTATAGATTCTTTATTAAAACAGGTAGGGGGTATATCTGTTGCACAATATTGGTAAGCGGTTTCCGGATGTGGTGTTGCCTTGGGTAGTACAAAAGAAGTGATTTGGGGAGATTGAACTGTGAACTTGTTGCAACGTAATAAATTATCAATAGTTATAATAATTGAGGTTTGTTTTATTATTGCTTTCCTTGCTTCACCTGTGTGGGGAGAATCCCACACCCATTTGTTTAGTAATGGCATTGAGGCTGAAATATATACGCCTCAGACGATAATTGATGGAATGATTGAAAGGGATGAAGATGGGGAACTTCTTCTTACTATTGAGGATGGATGGAAGTATAGTCTTGTTGCGGACCCGTCGGATTCCTCGATAGTCTGTAAAGGGGATGGTAGATTTTATCCTCATACCGAAGAAGATATAGTCGCCGCGTTGAGGGAGGTAGACCTTGATGGTGTCCGTATGGATATAAGGGTTGAGATTTATTTGCTTCCATTTCCGAGAAGAGGGTTTCTCAGAAGCACGGCATGCGGCAGTAAGATTTTTTTAACCCCCGGTGTGTATAAATTAATGCCGCAGGTAAGCGCCTTTTTTATAACTCATGAGTTGGGGCATTGCTTTCAGAATATTTATCTCCCGAAAGCGAATGAAGAGGAATGGCGGGATTATTTGATCCTCAGAGGGGTGTACGGCGATCCGGATTACGATTGCCAGTCTGTGCACAGCAATAGACCTGTCGAGATCTTTGCTGAAGATTTTAGGTATTTATTCGGAGGTGAACTTTCGAAATATTCCGGGGGGATTGAAAATCCGGATCTTGATTCTCCGGAAAATGTCGATGGTCTCGAAGAGTTTTTCGTTTCTCTTGTGGCGGGTGAAGGAGCTCAGGCGAGTCTTGTTCCCTTTGATGGCGCTTTTTCAATCTCGAATTATCCCAACCCATTCAATCCTTCAACAACTATAAATGTGCTTTTGGATAGAGAGCTTGCTTCACGCAACCCCGTAGTGGATATAGGAATTTACAGTGTCGATGGAGCTCTTGTGAATAATATATTCCACAGAAAAGTGAGCGATACCGATCTCAGAGTTGAATGGAGTGGTGAAACGGCAAATGGATCATCGGTCGTGAGTGGGGTGTATTTCTATATGATTCGCGCTGAAAATTATATTAAGACGGGCAAAATGCTCCTTATCCGTTGACCCTCCGGAATTATAATTTGTCTGTTGTACTCCCTTTTTGATAACTGAGCTGACCACAAGCGGCTCCAATATCACTTCCCCGGCTTCTTCTTACGGTTACAGCGGGCGCTCGCGGGAGGAGCAATTCGATAAATTTGCCCATTCTTTCTTCGTCCGGCCTGCTGAATTTGCAGCCATCCCAGGTGTTAAAAGGAATAAGGTTTATTTTAAAGGGTTTCCCTGATGTGAGTTTTGCTAATCTTTTAGCGTCTTCATCCGAATCATTTACGCCTTTAATGAGAACATATTCCAGGGTTGTTCTCGTTCCCTTCAGTTCGGCAAATTTCTGCGCAGCGGATAGTGTATCGCTGATATTTTTCGAGCCGGGCATAATTTTTTTCCTGATACTATTAGTTGTAGCGTTTAGTGAAACCGCCAGCCTGAATTTGAGGTCCGATTTTGCGGCTTCGATGATCTTGTCGGGAAAGCCGATTGTACTTACTGTAATTCTCTTTTCTCCGAGGGCGAAGGCATCCAAGTCGTTCAAAATCTCAATTGCCCTGAAGACATTATCAGAGTTAAGGAACGGTTCTCCCATCCCCATAAATACAATGTTATATCTTTTTCGAGGGGGGATATATTTATTCTTGAAGAAAATAACCTGATTTAAGATTTCATCGCTCCGCAAATTCCTTTCAAGGCCATTTTTGCCGGTTCTGCAGAAGGTGCATCCCAGGGAACATCCAACTTGACTTGAGATACAGATAGTTTGATGTTTTTTGAATTTCATAAGAACTGTTTCAATTAGCAATTTATCTTCACATTCGAGAAGAAATTTTGTACTGTTGTCTTCAGAGGATACTATCACTTTAGTTGAGTGGAGCGCTGAAATTGAAAATAATTTATCGAATTTTTTCCTTAGATCAAGGGGAACATTTGTCATATCATGAAAGCTGTTTACCCTTTTCTGGTACAGCCACTTAAGTAACTGGGTTTTTCTGTGGCGTTTTTCCCCAAGTTCCTCTATGATTAAAGAGATTTCCTTGATTGAGAGGTTCTTTATGTTTTGTTTATGCAAGCCATTCTCCTTTTAATGAAATGATGGTAAAAAGGAAGCCTTTGTCCAGAACTAAAATTGTTATGCCGCGTGATCTTAACCGTGGGTTTTAATCTCTATGGGTAAATTCAGGGGAAGGTGTTTGTTTAATGAGTAAAAGGGTTCTTATTGTAGATGATGAAGAGAGTATCAGGAGTGTGCTTGTAAGGCTTCTTGCATTCGAAAAATTTTCAACTTTAACCGCTACAGATGGAAAGAGCGCGATTGAGGCTGTAAGCAATGATATGATTGATATTGTTCTCCTCGATGTAAAGATGCCGGGAATGGATGGGATTGAAGTTCTTAAACGAATAAAAAGGATGGACCCTGCTCTCCCTGTGGTGATTGTTTCCGGTCACGGCACTATTGAAACCGCCGTTGAGGCGACAAAGCTTGGAGCGTTCGACTTTATTGAAAAACCTATCGATATGGACAGAGTTCTTTTGACGGTGAGAAATGGAATTAAACAGGGAAGTTTGACAAGGCAAAATATTAGGTTGAAAAGGCGTTTTGGAGGTAACCCCAGAATTGTTGGGGAACATGAGAGCATTAAGGAAATTCTTGATATAATTGATCAGGTGGCTCCAACTGCCGCGCGTGTCTTGGTGACTGGAGAAAATGGAACAGGTAAGGAGCTGGTTGCGAGAAGGATTCATGAATTGAGTGACAGAAATTCCGAAGGGTTTATTGAGGTTAACTGTGCTGCGATTCCGGAGGACCTTATTGAGAGCGAACTTTTCGGTCATGAAAAAGGGGCTTTTACGGGAGCTACCTCGAGAAGAATTGGCAAATTCCAACTTGCTGACGAGGGAACATTGTTCCTTGATGAAGTTGGAGACATGAGTCTGACAGCACAGGCTAAGGTTCTTCGTGTTCTTCAGGAATCTACATTTGAGCGTGTTGGGGGAGTCGAATTGATAGATGTGGATGTAAGGGTTATAGCCGCGTCTAACAAGGATTTAATGAAGGAAGTTGAAAGGGGAGCTTTCAGAAAGGATCTCTTTTTCAGGCTTAATGTTGTGCCGATAGAGGTTCCTCCCCTAAGAAAACGAAGAACCGATATTCCTCTCCTGTCTGATTTTTTTCTTAAGCAGGTTGCTGAAGAGCTTGGAATAGCCACGAAGAGGCTTTCCCCTAGAGCTCTTGAAGTAATGAAAGGCTATCTCTGGCCGGGGAATGTCAGAGAATTGAGGAATCTTGTGGAGAGGTTGTGTATTTTAACGAAGGGTGAAGAGATTACTGATACCAATTTACCATTTCATACCAGTGATAGCAGGAGCGATTGGGAAAATGACCCTTTTTCCATAGAAGATTTCCAGAATTTCAGGGAATTAACAGAGAAGGAGTATCTTCTTCGAAAAATGGGTGAAAATAATGGTAATATTTCACAAACCGCTCGGCGGCTTGGTATGCAGAGAAGCAATTTATACAAAAAGATCGAAAAGTATGGCATTAATTACCGGAATGTAGAGAAAAATAAATAGTATAGGAGATGGCGATTTGGTAATCACTGAAAATTTCAGATAAATCTGCCAATTATTGGTATTTTCTCTGTTTTGATAGAATATATGTTTGACCGCTGTGTGGCAAAATGTTAGATTTGATAGTGGATGATAGGGCTTGTTGGGAATTGAAGCGTTTGTGGCTTCAAAAAAGAGGAGGAATTATGAAAGTGAAGTTATTCAGCGGCATTCTTCTTGTTATTGTTCTTCTTTCCTCTTCAGTATCTGCTACGCCAACCGCGGGTTTTTACGGTATCAATCCAATTTCAACATTTCTCAATGGATTTGCGATTAGAACCATTGAGCGGTTTTGTGTTGGAGGGAGAGGCGCAAATGTCGATAGTTGGGAAGAGGCGGGTACCTTACTTGGTGGAGATGCTGATGACTATGCTAATGGCAAGATGCCGGACCAGAACAAAGATAAGATAACTGGCGTTCTTTCAAACTATAACGGTTTGACACCGGATTTGAATTGCCGGAGTGAAGCAAAGTTTTATCAATATTAAAAGTTTACCTGAGAGATATTGGAGAAATAAATGCCGGAAGACCCATTGGGTAATGATAGTTTTGAATATGGGAAAGAACACCCTGAGAGTGATTTTAAATCCACCGGTTCCGCGGAAGAACTTGGTGATATGCATCTCTCCACGGAGAATTACTCCGTAGCCCTCGAATACTATACACAGGCTCTTCAGCAAAATGTAAAGCGGGATCCAGCCGATAGTGTACGCATATACCGTAAGATAAGTGATTGTTATAGAAAGAAAGGAATGTTACGTGAAGCGATGGCTTTTCTTGAAGATGCCAGGCTTCATTGCACCGATGACAATATTATCTCTAATGGCATACTATCCTGTCGGAGGGGTATAATTTACTATGAACAGGATGAGATTAAAAAGGCCCTTAGAGAGGCTTGTCGGGCTTACAGAATATTAAGAATAAGCGATGAACACAAGGAAGTAGCTCATACACAGTTATTGATGGCTAATTGTTATTCCAGACAGGGAAAGAGCGAAGAGGCTGAAAAGTATTTTCTAGATGCCCTTTCAACATATCGCAGAGCAAATGATGTTGTTGGTGAATCATATGTGCTTAATAACCTGGGATTGTTTCATAAGAACGCATGTCGATGGGGTAGGGCCCTGCAATTTCTAAACAGGTCTCTGGGGATATGTAAAGAAACCGGATTGTCACGCAGTGAGATTCGCGTAAGGTTGAATATTGGCATTGTTCATTTGAAGAAACGTGATTTTGCCCAGGCTGAAATTGCTTTCTTGAAGGTACGTAAAATGGCCAGGAGAATTGGTGATAATCTAAAGTATGCACGTGCGACACTTATGCTGGGTGTTAAAGAGTGTAAAACCGGCAATCTGTTGTCAGCTGAGAAACATCTTCTCGAAGCAAAGGTTATTTCCGAGAAACAAAATTACAAGAGGGAAATTGCTTTGTCCGACGAGTTCCTTGGCGATTATATGTTTGCTAAAGGGGGTTATGAGGGGGCTTTAGAAAACTATAATAAGGCGCTTTCCGAAGCCAGGGAAATTCTTTCTGAAAGTGATATTGTTGCCGAAGTACTCAGAAGGCAAATGAGAGTCCATTTGGTTCTTAAAGATCCCGAAAAGGTTTTGTCTTTAGGTAAGGAAGCGCTTAAAGTGGCCAGGAATTGTAGCGAGGTTCACGAGCTCGGTTTTATCGAGAGAACGATAGGTGATGCCTACGCGATGCTTAAAGACAGAAAAAGAACGAAAAAATATATTAACTCCAGTATTCGTGTCTTTTTGGCTGTTAATAATCCATATGAAGCCCATAAATCCGGGTACAGTATTGGAGAACACCTATTCAAACAAGGGGATAGAACATCCTTAATTATGGGGAGAAAGTTTATTAAGGAGTCCCTTTTCTACTTTGATAGAGCGGAAGAATATCAGGAAGCAGTTAAATGCCATCTATTGTTGGCGAAGGTGGAGTACGCACTTAATAATGTGGATGAATGTCTGTTTCATATTTACGAAACGAGGCATTTAGCCCATGAACTTGATGATCGTAATCTTCTCCGCCGGTTGAATCGTTTTAGGAATAAGATAGAAGAAGTTGCTGTCAGACCTGACCCGAAATCCTTCCATGAGGTTAATATCCGGGAAGGGTTTTCAAATATGCTGGCAACTGATTCGCCTCTACGGGGATACCTGAATTATATTCTTAATGATCTTATGCGTGAGTTAACCGCTCATCATGGTTTTGTCACTCTCTTAGATGGATCGGGTGACGGTAATGAGCCTTTGATACTGGCAAGACGCGGTATTTCAGAGAAAAATACAACCAGGATTTCTAATTGGTTTTTTGGTCGTGACTCTATACATTCTCTTGAAGATTTCCTGGTAACAGATATCGAGAACGACAGGAAAGTCGCGGGGGTAAGAGGTCTTTTCCCGGATTCCAATGCCCCTGTCTATTTTCATCCTATAATTAAACGAGGCAAAAGCGCCGGGTTATTGTTTTTTCAATCCGGGGCTGATGGTTCGGAAATACCCAGGTTAGGAACTGTATATGATGTAGTTTCCACATACGCGGGTTTTATCAGTTTTCTCCTTCAGGGTGTTATCGGTAACAAAGAGATTCATAACCCGAATGATAAAGTTAAGAAAACCCATGGTTTTGAAACTGTTATTACACGTAATAAAGATATGTTAAATGTTTGCAGTTTGGCTCACCGGGTTGCAGGCACCGATTCGACAGTCTTGTTAATGGGTGAGACAGGAACAGGAAAAGGGCTTATAGCTAAGGCTATTCATGAGATTAGTCACCGAAACGCGGGTGAATATGTTCATATTAACTGTGCCGCCTTACCTGAAAATATCCTCGAAAGCGAGCTGTTCGGTCATGTGAAAGGGGCGTTTACGGGAGCAGTTTTAAATAAAAAGGGGCTCCTCCTGGAGGCTGACGGAGGAACTGTGTTTCTGGATGAGATAGGGAAGATGCCTCTTTTATTACAGGGCAAACTGCTACAGTTTCTTGATACAAGAATGGTCAGACCCGTGGGCAGTAATAAAATGAAGAAAGTAGATATTAGGCTAATATTTGCTTCAAAGCTAGATCTCTTGAATTTATGCAAACAGCAGAAGATGCTGGAGGATTTTTATTACAGGATTAATGACTTCCCTCTTACAATTCCACCCTTAAGAGAGAGGCCGGAGGACATTAAACTTCTTGCCAACCACTATGTAAATCATTTTGCCAAAGAGATGAAGAAGAATATTGCCGGTTTTTCGGATGAAGCGTATCAGAGTATGTTAGATTACAGGTGGGGGGGGAATGTGCGTGAGCTTGAGAAAGTTGTAAAGCGTGCTGTGATTCTAGCGAACGAAAAGGGATTGATAACACCTGATTTACTCCTTTTTGATTCATCGGCGATTCTCAAACGGACTGAAAGAGGTAGAGGCGTAACACTTTCTCAAAAGGTGCAAGCCCTTGAAAAAGATATAATAGCAAGGTCGCTTATTGATCATTCCTGGAACAGGAAAGCTGTTTCCCGCGCTCTAGATATCAGTTATCCAACTCTCTTGAACAAGATACGGAAATACGGGATAACCAAATAACCCAAAGAGACTGACATACAGCCATTTCTGTTTTTTCTAATAAATTTTTCCAATGAAGTTATAATATTTTTGTCTTTTGAGTTTGTTCATTGATTATTTTCTGGTTATAAATGTTTTGATATGGGGTTTGTTTACTGTCGAATTAAAATTTGTTTTTACTTAAGTTTAATAAATTATAGCAGTTTGCTCTTTACCGTTTTTGATGTAAAATCATTTTATACATTTGAAAACAGTTTTTTGGGTTGCAATTAACAGTTCACACAATCATGTCTCTAATATATTGTTGTATAAGCAGTTATATTGGATCGTAATAGGTGTTGTTTTTTCAGTTCTGGAATGGATGTTGCAATCCCCTTGTAATAGATAGGTAAACTGAAAAATTCCGGCTCGGTTTGCTTCTCCAAACAAGATCCGGTAAGAGTGCTGATGGCTGCGTGGATAATAAAGCTAAATGGGTATTATGGTGGGGTCTCTTTAGCGACGTGGATTTCAGTTCTCTTACCGGATTTTTTTTAGGTATCTTCTCGTGAAATAGGCAGTAGTGGTATCTACCTATTCGATTAGTGTCTTTGAAAAAGGCTTGACAACAATAACTTAGATAAATTATATATCCATATATATAGAGGTGCGGATAACCTAATGGAATGGCGAGATTCCTTGGTTGAATGCGCAAGTATGGACATCCCCTCCGGTGCTTGCGGTCCGTGCCTCTTGCATTCTTACCTTTGTTACTATTTGCAATAATGATGACTTTTGCCTGATCTACGCCCACACAGACCGGGTGTAGCCGATGGTATCTACCCGCCTCAGTAATTAATGTCTATTTTTCCCCAATTTATATCGTCTAAGTAATGTAATTCATTCATAAACATCACAGGGGGGCATGTCCTTTATAATGGACAATCGTGTTTAATTGAAGCGACAGTTACAGTGTAAAAATCGAAACATATACTCCGCGTGTTTCTTTGCTAGGTCTTCTGGTATTCCTGTATATTATGTTGCATTACAATTAGTTGAACTTAATGAAAACACATTTTTGTCTCCCCTTTTCATTTAT
>JAGHBT010000030.1 GCA_021160845.1 bacterium
CAATCTCACATATCACGATTGTGGACACTACTAAATTTCCGGTTAACTAGTTCCTGTTGCGGAAAGTAAAACATAGAAAAAACATACTCGCTCCTTTAGTATTGAATTGTCGAAAAACGGGGTGGACCAGTAATTTAAAGCCAAGCACGACAATCTCACCAACGCTCGTAATGTCAGAGCGCCAAGCAAGCTTGGCGCTTCTTGCCGGGTGGAAGTCCCGGCTGGGTAAGGTTTAGCCAGCTGCCCATACCGAGTGTTGCGTGGAAACTGGTAACAGTAACACGAAGCGTACACAGGGAAACATATAGGCCACAGGGGAGGTCGCACTCCCTGAAGTACATTCAGCCCCGTTAGTGAGGGTAGAAGCAGATGGTGACGTTGTTAACATGACGGAAGCCGAAACGAAGGAATCGCAAATGGCGAGATTCCGGAGGGTCTGTCGGGGTCAGAGGACGTGGCATGTATGTAGAGAAGCGTCAGGAACTTGGGAGACCCTGTTGGTTCCAGCGAGGAGCTGGTAGGCCTATCCAACCGAAAAGAAGGAAGGCTGATGACTGGCAGGGAGTCGGATCAGCTCATAGTACTCTGAGGACGGGAGAGCCGTTCACGTGGGGAAGGAGCTGACAGGGATACGTAGCCTGTAAAGGAAACATGTACCGGACACGTAGGACTGGAGAATACATGCAAACCTCACTGCAGGGGATAGCAAAGAAGGTTAAATTCGGCAATGATAATTGTCATTGATTTTGTCCTTTGCGAAAGCGAGTATCCCTGAGGAGCCCGGTGCGGGAATTCCGCATGCCGGGATCTGTGCGGGGGGCGTCAGGTAACTGGCGTACCTACCGTGACTATGGCATGCCGAGAAATAATTAATGTTGACGCTTGGTTTTATTAAGTGTAGTATTTAGAGCAAGTTACATTCTGCTCGCCGCAAAATGCGGCGAGCTAAACCTAACCATTTATCAGGTAGCGAGTTATGTCAAATAAGATTACCATAGGGCAAGTTGGAAGTGTTGAGAACAGAATCTTATTGATTCGTGGGGGAAAGGTAATCATCGATGCTGATCTTGCAGAGTTTTACAGAGTATCTACCAAGCGGCTCCGAGAACAAATTAGGAGAAATAAGAATCGGTTCCCCGATGATTTCATGTTCAAGCTTACAAGAGCCGAGATGAAAGAAGTAGCGGACGCTTGTAGCCATTTAACTAACATCAGGTATTCAAGAACGACACCTTATGCTTTAACTGAGCACGGTGCGATCATGGCTGCGACTGTTTTAAATTCTGAGCAAGCGGTCGAAATGAGTATATTTATAGTCCGGGCGTTTGTTAAGTTGCGTGGTGCGATAGCTTCTCACAAAGAGCTTGCTGGTAAGATAAGAGCTCTCGAGAGAAGAGCGACGCTGCACGATAAGCATATTGTATCATTGGTAAAAGCAATCAAGCAACTTATCGGACCTTCGGCAGTACCAAAGAAGCGGCAAATTGGTTTTAACATATCAGAAAAGAAGTAATAAATAGGTAAAGGCGCCGCACGCCACATAACAAAGGTGTTCGCGGCTGTGCTTGGTACCCGGCCTGCAGAGCATCCCGGTCGCCCTACGGGCTCCCTCCATCAGCCCATCCCTTTCATCATACCATGTAGTGTAATTCAATCCAACTTCTGAGACGCTAATTCAGAAACATTGAGCCCGGATACCAGGTTGTTTTTTATAATTAAGATGTTATTATATCGATATCTGTAATAGAATATTTGGTTAAACAAAAGGATATTATTCAAGGAGGGAACATGAAAGCAAAACTTCCGGGCATTGGAAAAATATCGCCGGATGTGTTCGAGGAGTTAATCTATCCGCGGCTTGGGAAAAAGAGGGATACTGTATTGGTTCCACCACAAAATGGAGTGGATGTAGGTATTGTTGAGATTGGCAATCAAGCAGTGGCCGTAACCACCGATCCTGTATTTATAGTGCCGGAATACGGATATGAAAAGGCGGCCTGGTTTGCCATTCATATCCTGGTCTCGGATATAGTGACCAGCGGGCTGTCGCCAACCTATCTTTCTATCGATTTGAATCTTCCCATGGAAATCAAAGAAGAAGAGTTGGAAATCCTGTGGAGAGTCATGCATGAGCAATGTGAAAAACTCGGTATTGCGGTGATTTGTGGCCATACAGCCCGGTATGAAAACTGTCATTTTCCCATGGTGGGTGGGGCAACTGTAATGGCCGTAGGCTCGAAAGATGATTATGTAACCCCTAAGTTTGCCAGACCCGGAGATCATTTAATCATTACCAAAGGGCCGGCTATTGAATCCTCCGGCATCTTTGCCGCCATGTTCCCTGAGAGGATAACTGCCCGCTTTGGTAGTCAGTTTTCTGAAAAAGCGCAAGGTATTTTCTATAAAATGTCTGTTGTGGAAGATGCATTAACCGCTGTTAGCGTCGGAGTGAGAGATGAAGGAGTTACAGCTATGCATGACGCGACTGAGGGAGGTATCTGGGGAGGGGTATATGAATTGGCCGAGGCGGCAGGGTTAGGTGTAAAAATTAACAAGGATGCTATCGTTGTTGAAGACGGAGTGTTAGAAATTTCAGATTTCTTCGGTATAAGCGACCCATATGCGGCAATTAGTGAAGGTACATTGATTCTTTCCTGCAGGCCGGATAAATCCAAAGACATTATCAGGGCTATTGAGGAAAAGAATATTTCAGTTTCAGTTGTAGGGGAACTCACCGATTCATCTCAGGGTATGACAGTTATTTCTGAAGGGGAGCGAAAGCCACTTGAACATCCCCGAGTTGACCCCTTCTGGAATGCTTTTTATAGAGCGTTAAAGGATTAGATTAATAGGTAATTGCTACACCATAAACCAAAACAAGGAGGAATGAGAATGCAAGCAAGGAAGATTAAAGAAGGTATTTACTGGGTGGGTGCAGTAGACTGGGATCGACGGATGTTCGATGACCTCGTTCCTCTCCCCGATGGTACTAGTTATAATGCCTTTCTGATTCAAGGAAGCGAGAAAACGGCATTGATAGATACAGTGGATAATGCAATGTCGCATGTTCTGCTTGAGCGTTTGAACCAACTGGGTACGAAGCACATCGATTACATTATTACAAACCACGCCGAGCAGGACCATTCAGGCACACTACCGCAGATTATAGAGAGATACCCTGAGGCGCGGGTTGTATGCACACCAAAATGCAAAGAGATGCTCATAGACATGTCGTTAATGCCGCAAGATAGCTTCCAAATAGTTGAAGATGGCGCCACACTTTCGTTGGGTGATCGAACCCTCGAGTTTATTCACGCGTCATGGGTTCATTGGCCTGAGACAATGCTAACCTATCTACGCGAGGATGAAATTCTTTTCCCATGCGATCTCTTCGGCTCTCATCTGGCGACAACAGATTTGTATGTAACCGACGAAGGGCGGGCTTACGAAGCAGCCAAACGGTACTATGCGGAAATTATGATGCCATTCCGTAAGAACATACAGAAGCATTTAAAAAAAATTGAAGGATACAAAATATCCATTATTGCTCCCAGTCATGGTCCTATGTATAACAGACCGGAGTTCATATTGGATTCATATCAGGATTGGGTTTTTAATGAGCCCAAAAACATTGTTGTGTTACCCTACATCTCTATGCACGGCACTACCCGCGAGATGGTAAATTACTTGGTGGATGCCTTAACAGAGCGAGGGGTGACTGTGGAGCAGTTCAACCTGGCTGTTACCGACATTGGTAAACTTGCCATGTCGTTGGTGGATGCCGCCACCATTGTAATCGGATCACCCACCGTTCTTACAGGGGCACATCCAAAGGTAGTCTACGCGACATACTTGGCGAACGCTCTGCGCCCCAAAGTGAAATTTGTCTCAATTATCGGTTCCTATGGTTGGGGTGGGAAAATGGTGCAGCAGCTTGCCGACTTAATTCCCGCGCTAAAGGTGGAAATATTTGATCCTGTTGTTGTCAAAGGTTATCCTGCTGACAAAGACTTTGAGGCCCTGGATAAACTGGCTGCTATCATTGCGGACAAACACAAGGAACATGGGTTGGTCTAATGACATTTTTATAAAATGGGAAGATGTTAAAGCGGACGGTAGCGCGGGGGGGCGTGCCTCCGCCCGCCGTTTATTCTCGCTCCGGCCATGCTTTTTTCAAATTTAACCACGAGTGGGTAATCATGTTTTTTGTGGATGAGCCATACGTTTCGGAATTTTTCAAAAGGACAATCAGAGATAATAACATCCCTGTGGTAGGAACAGATATGGCAAGAAAGTTAGGCCTCTATAATGGGACAAATGTAATTAGTGAAGACAGGGCTGTTGAGACGGTTCGTGATTTGGGTAATTCTCCTATCTATACTACATCCGAGAATTCAATAGGGTGGATAGCGAAGCATTTAGCATTTAGTAGTTTTCCCGCAAAAATAGAATTATTTAAAGACAAGTTGAAATTTCGAGAGCTAACAAAATCAATTTTCCCGAATTTCTATTTCAAAGAGGTTCGCGCCGAAGATTTGAAAAAGATTCGATTTAACGATCTTCCGTTGCCATTTGTCATCAAGCCGACTGTCGGGTTTTTTAGTATGGGTGTTTATAAGGTTTCAAGCTACGAAGAGTGGCTTAACGCGATTGATTTAATAACTGCGGAAATTGATCAAATTAAAGATTTATACCCTGAAGAGGTGTTAGACGCCAGTTCATTCATTATTGAGCAATGTATTAAGGGGGCGGAATTCGCTTTTGACGCATATTATGATTCGACCGGCGCGCCTGTTATTCTAGGAATCTTTGAGCATGTTTTTTCTTCGGATACCGATGTTAGTGACAGGGTTTACATTACATCCAAAGAGATTATCGAAAGTAATATTAAGGAATTTACAGATTTTGCTGGGGAAATCGGCGATTTGGCTGGAGCAAAGAATTTTCCGTTACATATTGAACTTAGGCGAGATAACGATGGGACCCTGTTGCCTATAGAAGTAAATCCGATGCGGTTCGGCGCTTGGTGTACTACCGCGGATATGTCTTTTATGGCCTATGGGTTTAATCCCTATCTGTATTATTTCAAACAAAAAAAACCGGATTGGCCGGAGGTTCTAAAAGGAAAAGAAGGAAAACTCTTTAGTCTTATCGTTTTGGACAATTCAACCGGCATAGAAGAGGATAAAATAACATCGTTTGATTATAAAAAACTACTCTCAAAGTTTGAAAAGCCGATGGAACTGAGAAAAATTGATTATAAAAAGTATCCTGTTTTCGGGTTCCTGTTTACAGAAACCAGAGAAGATAATTTTGTTGAACTTAAAAATATACTGGATTCAGACTTAAGTGAGTTTATATCAACCAATAATAGGGCAATATAAAATTTGACAGTATTAATAAAGTACTCTACTGTAGACCTTCCCGTGTGCGGCGTATTCACAATCTTTAGGACTGAGTTGAAACTTGCAGTGAAGGATCTAAAAAACGGCACATCTAGATCCCGAAATGCCTTGAAATATGTTAAGGCCTCTCCTACAATCGGGTACAAAGTGGCAGAAGAGTATCCGAGGGCTTGTTTGGCGATAAAGTGGGAGTAAAATGAAAAGAATTTTAGCGCTATTTGTCATGGTTGTTTTTGTTTCCGTCTCATTTATTAATTGCAGTGAAGATGAGGTAACAAACCCGGAAGATAACTGCACCCATTCTCCGATAGTTATTATAATTAGCCCGTCAAACGATTTCTCTTTTATGCAGGCAGATACAATTAGTTTCACCGGGGCGGGGGAGGATTATAATGGAATCGATCTGCCGGACAGCATGCTGGTTTGGATATCGAATCGTGATGACACTATAGGTACGGGAGCTTTGTTTGACAGGGACAATTTATCTGTGGGAACTCATGTTATTACTCTTAATGGTACAGATGGTTACGGTAACTCTGACACGGATGATATTATAATACATGTAACTTCTAATTTGATTACAGTCCCCGCAACAGATGGTTATCCAATGGGGTGGATAGGTTTAGAAAGTGACGAGGAACCTATTCACACGGTATCGCTCGATGAGTTTCAGATTGGCAAATATGAGGTAACATACAATCTATGGGTGGATGTCAAGGCATGGGCTGAATCGAATGGATATGAATTCGCGAATGTTGGGCAGCGGGGAGGATGTTTTAATCCGCCTTGCGGTACTACAGATCAGCATCCGGCGACAAGCGTAGGTTGGAGAGACTGCATAGCTTGGTGCAACGCCTATTCAGAAAAGGTGGGATTAACGCCAGCCTATTACAAAACTTCTGCGAAAGCAGAATATTATAGGAATTCATGGACAGATGGGGATATAGGTAACGATTGTGTAGATTGGACTGCGGATGGCTTCAGGTTGCCGACAGAGGCACAGTGGGAATATGCGGCCAGATATATAGATGGTATAAATGTTTCGTCGGGAGATAGACACAGCGGAAATAACCTGCACTCCTATGTGGGGAATTGCGCGTGGTTCGAGGATAATTCAGGTTCAACCACGCATCCGGCAGGGATGCTGCGGGCAAACAGTTTAGGAGCTAACGACATGAGTGGTAACGTATGGGAATGGTGCTGGGATTGGTACGGAAGTTATCCGGATACCTCCTGTGATAATCCGTTGGGTCCTGATAGCGGAACTCGCCGGGTTATTC
>JAGHBT010000069.1 GCA_021160845.1 bacterium
GTATGGAAGAGTAGTTGTGATCGGTGGTGGGGTTGGAATAGCTCCCGCTCATCCCATAGCTCAAGCTATGAAAAAAGCTGGCAATACGGTCATTTCAATTTTGGGTGGCAGGACAAAAGAATTGATTATTATGGAAAAAGAAATGAAAGATGCCAGCGCTGAAGTTATTATTACCACTGACGATGGTTCATATGGTAACAAGGGATTTGTAACGGATGCCCTGCAGAAGTTGATTGACGATGGACCCTCTGTTGACCTCGTTGTTGCGGTTGGCCCCCCAATTATGATGAAATTTGTGAGTAAAATGACAAAAAATTATGAAATAAAAACTATTGTAAGTCTGAATACTATTATGGTAGACGGAACCGGAATGTGCGGATGTTGCCGTGTTTCCGTGGGGGGTGAGACAAAATTTGTGTGTGTTGACGGCCCCGAGTTTGATGGCCACAAGGTTGATTTTGATGAAATGATGCATCGTATACAGATGTACAAACCTCAGGAAAAAGAATCGATGGACAAGTTTCTTTCTGAATAACCGAAGGAGGTTATGGCCCCTGTGGCCACGTGAATTATGTATGATAATAATATGACTCCGAAAGAACGATTGAAAATTCCCCCGCAGGAAATGCCGGAGCAGGATCCGGTCGAGCGAATTAATAATGTTGATGAGGTCCCGTATGGTTATACTGAAGAACTTGCAATGGTGGAAGCCTCCAGATGCCTGCAGTGTAAGAATCAGCCATGCATGAAAGGTTGCCCTGTTGAAATTGATATTCCGGGATTTATAAAGGCTATTGCTGAGGGAAATTTCAGGGAATCTGTTCGCATTATAAAAGAAACCAATATTCTCCCGGCGATAAGCGGACGAGTTTGCCCGCAGGAGGAACAGTGTCAGCGGTACTGTGTTGTTGGCAAGAGTCACAAGTCGGTTGAAAAGGCGGTTCAGATAGGTAAGCTCGAGAGATTTGTGGCGGATTGGGAGATGATAAATGGCGAGGCAGGTCCCACAAAGATAAAAAAACCAACAGGCAAGAAAGTGGCTATTGTAGGCTCCGGTCCGGCGGGATTAACTGCCGCCGCTGAAGTTAGAAGGGCAGGGTATGGTGTTACGGTTTTTGAGGCTCTTCATAAACCGGGAGGGGTATTGATCTATGGGATTCCTGAATTTCGTTTGCCGAAAGCGATTGTAATGAAAGAAGTTGAAAACCTTAAGAAGATGGGTGTAGAGATGCAGTACAATCGTGTTATAGGAAAGATATTCAGCGTCGATGAACTTTTTGAGAAGGGATATGATGCGGTTTTTATCGGTACGGGTGCTGGGTTGCCTAATTTCCTGAATCTTCCGGGAGAAAATCTTAACGGTGTATATTCAGCCAATGAATTTCTTACGCGCGCGAATCTAATGAAGGCGTATTCTTTCCCTGAAACGGATACTCCAATCGCCCGTTCAACGAATGTCGCTGTTTTCGGTGGTGGAAATGTAGCGATGGATTCAGCGAGAACCGCTCTTCGCCTCGGCGCCGAAAATGTGTATCTTGTTTATAGGAGATCGCGTAAAGAGATGCCGGCCAGAGTTGAAGAGGTTGAACATGCAGACGCGGAAGGTGTCCAGTTTCTTCTTCTTCAGAATCCGGTAAGCCTTATTGGAGACGAAAATGGCTGGGTAAAACAGGTTGAGTGTATTAAAATGGAGCTTGGCGAACCTGATGATTCAGGTAGAAGGCGTCCGGTTCCGATTGAGGGGAGCGAGTTCAGAATAGATATTGATACATGTATTGTTGCAATTGGGAATTCATCTAACCCGCTGATTCCGGATACAACTCCTGATATAAAAATAAACAGATGGGGAAATATAATCGTTGATGAAGAAACACTCAAAACGAGCAAGAAGGGTGTTTTCGCGGGCGGGGATATTGTACTTGGTGCGGCTACCGTGATTCTCGCGATGGGGCAAGGAAGAAAGGCGGCTTGGGCTATAAAAGAATATCTTGAAACGGGGCAGTGGTAAATTAAAAGGAGGGACAACTTAAGAAAAGTGTCTCTCTTTTTCAAAATAGGGCATCTCTATTTTAAACTAGAAGCGTAAGTAAATTCGTTCTTCCGTGACCTGCCCGGCATTTCACCAGGCGCTATGAGGTGACAGGGAAAAGTTTTTTTACCCTACCGGGTTTTTTAATTCTTTCAGGTTTAAACCTTTCAAGAATGTTGGTACACGGACATTCGGCAAGTAGTTTATGAAAAAGTTGTGTTCTGTTGTTTACATTATGTTTTTTGTAAATTTTCCAAAGATGATTTTTAACGGTCTTTTCTGTAATTCCAAGTATTTTTGCTATTTCCATGTTCTTGTGTCCCATAATGAGTTCGTAAAAAATATCTTTTTCTCTTTTTGAAAGTGCAGGATTAGCCGTTAACCGGGGCTCATTTTTCGTTTCTTTAACCGCCACGGGCGGGTTGTTGTTTGTATTCTTTTCTGTTTTATTGTTCATTAGATTACTGGCTTTTTCAGGCAAGTTACCGATTTCAGAAAGATGTTCTATAAAGTATGAACAACCAATGTTTAAAGCCTTAAGGATAGTTTCTCTGGAAGCGTTTTCTTTAATTACGATTAATTCGGAGTGAGTTGAAAGGCTTTTTACAATTTGCAAAAGTTGAGGCATGTCGGTGGCTTCACTGCTTTCCGAAAGAATGACGAGGTCAAAATCATCACTTTCAAGAAGCAATGTTATTTCATGCTGGGACATAGCGGTGATAACAAGATTGGAAGAGCTCAAAGTCCGGCTTATAATGTCACGCAAATATTGTGAATTGCTGTATATGAGTATTTTGTTTCTTTTCATATAAGAAGATATCCTTTCTATA
>JAGHBT010000331.1 GCA_021160845.1 bacterium
ACTTTCCCCTCCATATAGTTTTCAACTCTTGACATTTCGGCGCCACCGAGGCGTCCGGCACATTGTATCTTCACTCCCTCTGCACCCATCCTCATCGCTGACCCGATCGCTTTCTTCATGGCACGACGGAAGGAGACTCTCATTTCAAGTTGTTCCGCAATATGCTCAGCGACTAACCGCGCATCCATTTCGGGCCTTTTGACTTCCTTTATATCCAGGTTTATTTCCTTATCTGTCAAATGAGCAAGTTCTTCGCTCAGAAAATCAACTTCAGCACCCTTCCTGCCAATTACCATTCCCGGTCTTGCCGTCGAAATAGATATTCTTATTTTCCCGCTCTGGCGCTCTATAATAATGGTTGAAATACCAGCTTTAGCAAGGCGTTTTCTGAGATAGCGTCGGATCACTATATCCTCTTCAAGCCAAGCCGCGTAATTTTTATTAGCAAACCATCTCGAATCCCAAGTTCGATTAATTCCCAGCCTCATTCCAATGGGATTAACTTTCTGCCCCAAAATATCCTCCTTATTTCCCTTTCCTAACTAGTTCCGGCTCTTAATCATTAGATCCATCATTGACAATCACTGTAATATGACTGCTTCTTTTCCTTATCCTGAAAGCCCTTCCTTGAGCTCGAGGCCTTATTCTGTACATTGTTCTGCCTTCATCGACATAAATTCTTTTAACCCTCATATTCCCCGGTTCTATGGGATGATCTGATTTCTCACCAAGATTGTGCATAGCTGAAAGAATCGTCTTTTGTACGACCTTTGCAGCAGCTTTGCTTGTATATTCCAATATTTCCAGCGCTCTCTCCACAGATTTCCCTCGTACCAGATCAACAACAAGCCTTGTTTTTCTGGTTGATAACCCAACTCCTCGCGCTATAGCGCGTGCTTCCATCGTTATTTACCTCCATCTATATTAAACACCTTTAGCTCTCGCTTCCTTCTGTGCTTTTGTACTATGCGATCTAAAAATTCGCGTTTTTGAGAATTCACCAAGCTTGTGCCCTACCATATTTTCAGTGACAAAAACCGGTATAAATTTGTTCCCGTTATGAACTGCAAAAGTATGCCCAACAAATTCCGGAGAAATCGTAGATCTTCGAGCCCATGTTTTAATAACTCTTCTGTCACCTAATTCGTCCATTTTTTCAATTTTCCGTAACAGTTTCGCGTCTATGTACGGACCCTTTTTTAACGATCTAGCCATTTACCGCCTCCAACCAATTTCGTACCAGAATAAACTTCACAATAACTACTTTTATTTAATTACCTTTACTATCTCTTCTTCTTCCTCGCGTAAACAATATCTTTATCAGATTGCTTTTTCTTTCTCGTCTTGTAACCTTTTGTCGGTTTTCCCCACGGGGTTACGGGATGTCGTCCACCACTTGTTCTTCCTTCTCCACCACCCATAGGATGATCAACGGGATTCATGACAACCCCACGTACTTTGGGACGACGCCCAAGCCATCTAGACCTGCCGGCTTTTCCGATTTTAACATTACCATGATCAATATTGCCAATTTGCCCTATTGTGGCAAAACATTCCTTTCGAACCTTTCTTACTTCCCCACTCGGCATGCGGAGCAATACTTTGTCTCCCTCTTTTGCCATCAATTGAGCATAGGCCCCCGCACTGCGGGCTAACTGCCCACCCTTCCCTCTTGTCATTTCAATATTGTGAACAAAAATACCAGTTGGAATTTTTTCCAGGGGCAACGCGTTCCCGACATTGATACTGGCATCTTTTCCAGAAACAACACTATCCCCAACCTTTATTCCATTGGGTGTTAAAATATATCGTTTTTCACCGTCAGCATAGTTCAAAAGAGAAATAAAAGCTGAACGGTTAGGATCATACTCAATAGAAACAATCTTGGCGGGAACTCCATCTTTATCTCTTTTAAAATCCACTCTTCTATACCTACGCTTGTGTCCACCACCACGACGGCGCATAGTAATCCGCCCGGTATTGTTTCTCCCACCTTTACTTTTAAGAGGTTCAAGCAGCGATTTCTCCGGCGCCTTTTTTGTCAAAACAGAATAATCCGTCACAGTTTTGTGTCTCTGCGATGAAGTAGTTGGTTTATATTTTTTAATAGCCATACGTCAATTTCCTTATCTATGCTTTAAAATTGTCTTTTTACTTCTCTATTGGCGCTCTATTCCTTTCGACTCATAGAGTTACACTTGATCAAATATATCAATTGTGTCGTCTTTGGCAAGCGAAACAATAGCCTTCTTCCTATCTGGACGCTTTCCGGTAAAACGGCCGGCTTTCCGAAATGTAGTTTTCATTTTACCACGGAGAATACTGGTGGTAACTTTCTTCACCTTCACTTTGAAAACACTTTCTACAGCTTCCTTTATCTGCTTCTTGTTAGCTCTACGATCAACCTCAAACACGAATTTGTTACTTTTCTCCTTGAGATTTGTACTACGCTCTGTAATGACGGGTTTAAAGATAATCTTGTTAATATTCACCATCCTACACAAACACCTCCTCAAGAGAGGAAAGGGAATCCTGTGTCAAAAGGAGAATATCAGCATTGAGTATTTCATAGGCATTAATGTTACGCCCAAGCGTAAACACAACTCCCTCGATATTCCTTGCGGATTTGTAAATATTTTCATCAAATCCATCAACGGCAAAAAGGATTTTCTTTCCATTTAATCCGGCAGATTCAAGAAATTTAACTAAATCTCTTGTTTTTGGCTTCTCCATCGTAAAATTCTCAACAACCACTACACAATCTTCATTACCCTTTTCCGCAAGAACATTCTTCAACGCTTTCCTTCTCACCTTTCGCGGAACATTAATCCTATAATCCCTTTTTCTGGGCCCAAAAACCACACCCCCACCCCTCCATATAGGTGAAGATTTTTTTCCGGCTCTCGCTCGTCCGGTTCCCTTCTGCTTATATGGTTTTACTTTACTGTAATTCACCTCGCCACGGCTTTTAGCCTGAGCTGTTCCGCTACGCTGGTTAGCCATATAAGCACGGACTACATCGTACAGCACTGAGCTGTCAGTGTTAGCTCCAAAAAGAGATTCCGGTAAATCCATCTCACCTTTTAATTCTCCACTAAAATTATATATTTTCGCACTTGCCATTATTCTAACCCTTTTTATGTTGATTTTTTTGCTGTTATTCTGAGCACTGTATTCCTAGCGCCCGGAACAGCTCCTTTTACCAACAACAGATTATTCTCGATGTCCACTTCCACAACTCTCAGATTCTTTATGTGCTCCAATTTATTTCCCATTCTACCGGGGAGTTTCTTTCCTTTTATAACCTTGCCGGGATAAGCAGCCATCCCGATTGATCCGGGAGACCTGGGACCTCTTCCTCCATGAGATTTTCTTCCACCATGGAAACCATGCCTCTTCATTACTCCCTGAAAACCCTTTCCTTTCGACTTTCCCGATATATCTACCTTCTTAACCCCCTCAAATATCCCTACATTGACAAGCTCGCCAACTTTAAACTCATCAGGATTGTCCACCCGAAATTCCTGAAGATACCTATAAGGGGGAAGATTAGCTTTGCGAAAATGACCAAGCTCAGGAAGGTTCGACTTCGTCGTCCTAAGCTCCTCAAAGGCTAGCTGAACCACATTATGCCCATTTTCGTTTTCAGTTTTCTTCCATACAACGGGACACGGACCGGCCTTTATAACCGACACCGGAATAACTATACCGTTCTCATCAAAAACCTGACTCATTCCTATTTTTTTTCCAATCAGCCCTAACATCTATTCCTCCACATTAGACTTTGATCTCAATATCAACACCCGCGGGAAGATCCAGCTTTTGCAAAGCGTCAACAGCCTTTGGTGTAACATCAGTGATCCATATCAATCTTTTATGAACTCTTATCTCAAATTGCTCTCTCGACTTTTTATTTACATGCGGAGACCTAAGTACAGTATATACACTCCGCTTTGTCGGAAGAGGAATAGGCCCGGTAACCCCCGCGCCAGTCCTTCTTGCAGTCCTTACAATTTCTCCAGCACTTCGATCCAACATAGTGTGCTCATAAGCCTTTAATCGTATTCTTATTTTTTGTCCATCCACCGGACAACCTCCGAGATTTTAATTACTCAATAATTTCAGTTACAACGCCCGCGCCTACGGTTCTTCCACCTTCACGGATAGCAAATCGCAATTCCTTCTCCATCGCTATCGGGTTTATCAACTCCACCTCCAACCCAACATCATCTCCGGGCATTACCATCTCCGTACCTTCCGGTAAAGTCGCTACTCCCGTTACATCCGTTGTACGAAAATAAAACTGCGGCCTGTATCCGTTAAAAA
>JAGHBT010000065.1 GCA_021160845.1 bacterium
AACTTTATACAAAATCAACTTCAGAAGCAACAATTTTTTTAATTTCTTCAGCAGTGCCAGCTCTTACGACTTCCCTGCGACGGTCAATTCTCTTCATTAAGCCTGTTAGAACCTTACCGGGACCAGCTTCAATAATCCTTCCATCCCACCTCTTTAGGAGTAACTCCATTGAGTCAGACCAGAGAACCGGATTTGTTAGCTGTTTCGAAAGTGCGCCGATAATCTCCTCCTTGCTACTTACAACACCGGCATCAGCATTGCTTATAATGTCAATTTCAGTATCTCTTATTTTAAAGTCCTTTATATATAATACAAGGTCCTTCTCAGCGGAAGAAACAAGGGGTGAATGAAACGCCCCACTTACGTTTAGCTGAATTGCCTTCTTAGCGCCTTTTTCCTTTGCCATCTCCATTGCCCTATGTACGGCATCAATATACCCCGAAATAACTATCTGACCTGGGCAATTAATATTGGCCAGTACAACTATCGAGTTATCCCGCGAAGAATTCTCACAAATTTTCTTAACATCCGTTTTTTCCATACCAATTATGGCGGCCATAGTGCCAGGTTGCCGTAACCCAGCCTTGTACATTAATTCCCCCCTTCTTCGTACTATCTTCAGAGCATCCATGGCTCCAATCGCCCCTGCTGCCACAAGAGCGGAATACTCTCCAAGACTGTGTCCGGCGGTAATCACAGCTTCAATTCCAGCCTCTTCCTTAAGAATTTTCCAGACTGCTATACTATGAAGCAAAATTGCCGGTTGAGCATTTCTTGTTTCAGTAAGTATCTCTTTATCCCCTTCAAAGCAAATACGAGAAAGGGAGAAACCCAGTGTTTCATCTCCTTCTTCAAACAATCTTTCGGCAATCCGAAACTGCCGGGCAAGGTCTTTGCCCATTCCAACAAATTGCGAACCCTGTCCCGGAAATATTATTGCTGCTTTCATCTTTCGCTGCTCCTTTTAATCCTTCAAATACAATTTATCTTCTGAATAATATTGCTCCCCAGGTCAAACCTCCTCCAAAAGCCACAAAGAGTACAAGATCACCCTTTTTTACAATCTTTTTGTCCGATTCTACAAGTTCTCCAAATGCTATAGGTATACTGGCGGTTGAAGTATTACCCACCCTATCTATATTAATAACAAGCTGTTCCTTCTTTAACTTTAATCTTTTTCTAACTCCTTCTATTATTCTTATATTTGCCTGATGCGGTACCAGAAAATCTACATCCTCGGGGCCGAGCCCCGCCTTATCCAATGTTTCCTTCGCTGCCTGAACCATAGCCTTTACCGCGTATTTAAATAATTCACTGCCTCTCATATGGAGATACTGTTCACCTTTCTTAAGAGTCTCTTCAGTAAGAGGACTTCTGGAACCTCCACCCGGCAGGTAAAGCAAATCAGAATATTTACCATCGGTTTTAATGAATGTAGAGAGAATACCTTCTCCCGGCGGGCATTCTTCGACAACCATCGCCCCCGCTCCATCACCGAAGAGAACACAAGTAGCTCTATCCGTATAATCTGTTATACGTGAAAGTATCTCTACTCCAACAACAAGAATTTTCTTGGCTTTCCCGGAGGAAATCATTGAATCGGCAATTGACAGACCGAAAATAAACCCGGAACACGCTGCTGTTAAATCATAAGCGGCAGCATTTTTTGCCCCGAGCATTTCCTGAAGCAAACAAGCGGTTGAGGGAAAAATCATATCAGAAGTAGCAGTCCCAAGGATTATTTGATCAAGTTCCTCAGCCTTTACTCCCGCATCTTCTAGGGCTTTAATAGATGCTTCATATGAGAGATCACTTGCCGCCTGGTCATCCCTCGCAATATGTCTTTCACGAATGCCGCTTCTTTCCACAATCCACTCGTCGGAAGTATCAACCATCTTTTCAAAATCGGCATTTGTAAGAATCTTTTCAGGTACATAGTACCCTACACCGGTAATCTTTGCTCCTTTTAAAAATCGTTCACCACTCACGCGGCACCCTCCTTCATTCGCATTATAATCTTTTCATTGATTTCATCACTGACAAACCTGCTGATGTTTATTATTCCATTCTTGATCGCCCTTGATGAACTGTTACCGTGTCCAATAAAAATAGCCCCATTGACTCCCAAGAGAGGCATCGCTCCGTACTCCGCGTAATCCAGTTTTTTCTTCAAGTTTCTAAAGGCCGGCTTCATAAGAAACCCACCAATTTTAGACAAAAAGGCCTTTTTCATTTCCTCTTTCAGAAAAGCGCTCAGATAAGAAGTAATGCTCTCTGAAAATTTCAGAACTACATTGCCGACAAACCCATCAGTAACAACAACATCCACAGAGCCATTAAATATATCCGTTCCTTCTACATTGCCAACAAAATTCAATTCACTACCCTTTAAAAGATTGTATGTTTCCCTGATAAGTTCATTACCCTTTGACTCTTCCTCCCCGATATTAAGCAATCCAATCTTTGGATTTTTTGTTCCCAGAAATGCTTCCGTGTATATCGACCCCATATAGGCAAACTGCTCAAGATGGTGAGGAGAACAATCTGAATTGGCTCCGCCATCCAGCAACACTGTTCCCTTCCCTTTTGTGGGCATAAGAATAGCAATTGCGGGGCGGCTTATTCCAGGTAGCCTTCCCAGTGACAGAAGCGAGGCGGCAACAACAGCACCCGTATTCCCAACGCTGAAAACCGCGTCAACCCTTCCCTGTTTTTGTTCCCTTACAGCCACCGACACAGAAGAATCCTTCTTTTTTCTTATGGCAATAGCTGGACCTTCTTTCATTCCAACAACTTCCGAAGCATTCAAAACTTCGATATGTTCGATCGCGTATCCATTACGTGAAATGGACTCTTCAATTATATCCTTTTTCCCAACAAGCACTACATCAAATTCCCCGCCGGCTTCCCTCACCGCATCCACCGCACCTTTTACCATAGCCCCGGGTGCATTGTCACCACCCATAGCATCAACTGCTATTCTCATTCTTTCTCCATAGTATAAACCCCGCCACTACAAACCGAAATCAACAAAAAGATCCCCGAAAAGTCAGAAAACATTCCCTAACTTTCTTTTTCTTCCTGTTTTATTACTTCGCGTCCCCCATAGTATCCACAATTCGGACATACCACATGTGGTGGCTTCGGCTGGTGGCAATGAGGACAAGTCGATACAGTAGGACTCGCTATCTTCCAGTGTGTTCTTCGTTTTCTTTTCTTGGCCTTTGATGTCCTTCTTTTTGGTACTGCCATCTAATCACTCCTTAACAAATTTAAGAAAATTATTTATTCTCGTCATTCAACAACTCATTTAAAGGCGCCCATCTGGGATCAATTTCGTCCCTTTCACATCCGCATTCTTCAATATTTAAATTAGCTCCACAGATTGGACAAAGTCCTTTACAATCCTCAGCACATAATATCTTCATCGGAATACTCAGCAACAAAGATTCCTTTACCATGGGTGAAATATCGTAGCAGGATTCTTCCTCGCTGCTTAACAGTACAAAATCACCCTCGGTCGGGCCGCTAAATCCCCTAACATTTTCCTCTCGCTGGAACATAATTTCAAACTCCGCGCTTATCTTTGAGACACAATCCTCAAGGCACCTACTGCATGTACCGTGAAGGTCACACTCCACATCCGCGGCAAGCAAATAACGGTTGCTCATTGAAGTAACAACCGTTTTTACTCTAACATCAGCCTTAAGCAGACCTTCCTTGTTAACAGGTAATTCAAAAACCCCTTCAAATGAAGAAGACTCCTGTTCCGCTACCTGCCTGAGATTGATTTCCATCTTCGAAAAATCATTACCCATAAAGCGATTATATTAATCTCCCGAAAACACGATAGCAAGCTCTTTTTCCGCCGATTCGGAAGAATCAGAAGCATGTACCGCATTTTCCTGCAGATCAGTTCCATACATGTACCGGATAGTTCCGGGATTTGCTTCTCCAGGATTCGTTGCTCCAACAAGTATTCTCAAGAGCCGAATACTATCCTCTTTTTCAAGCTCCATACCAATAACACTACCTGAAGTAATATAAGAAATCAGATCATTAAAAAAAGGCTTATCTTTATGCATAGCATAAAAGCGCTCAGCTTGTGTCTCTTCAAATCTAAATTGTTTCAATCGTGTTATATTAAAGCGGTTCATTATGAGCAGATCAATAATTGCTCCCTGTTTACCACCCTTTACCGCTTCAGGCTTTATCATTAAAAACGTCTTATCCAAAATTTTCCTTCCTTCCGTAACTCTTAAATTCACCTAACATTATCCTATTACATATCATGCTATTACAGCATTCACTTAATGAAATAGATTATTACTTCAGATAATCCTTAAGGACATCTTTAAGGTCCGGGCTGCCTATTTCATCAAGGTCGTAAGAGACCCTTACAGACTGCTGTGGAATATTAATAATTCTACCCAGGTCAATGGGTGTGCCAATTACAACAGAATCACAATCAACCTTGGAAATAGTAGTTTCCAGATCCTTGACCTGCTCTTTTCCATACCCCATCGCCGGCAGAAGAACACCAATATCTGGGTAACGTTCGAATGTCCTAGCTATCTTGCCTGTCGAATATGGACGTGGATCAATAAGGTCAGAGGCTCCATATTTAAGGGCTGCCATAACTCCGGCACCATATTTCATCCCGCCGTGCGTAAGAGTCGGTCCATCTTCCACACAAAGCACTCTTTTATCCCTTATCGCGTCGGGATTATCCACAGTAAGGGGTGAAGCGGCGTCAATTACAACAGCTTCAGGGTTATACCTGCTGATATTTTCTCTAACCGTTTCGATACCTTCAAGATCCGCCGTATCAATCTTGTTAATAACAATAACATCAGCCATCAAAAGGTTCGTAAACCCGGGGTAATATACAATCTCATCTCCGGGTCTGTGAGGATCAACGACAACAATGTTGAGGTCCGGTTTGTAGAATGAGATATCATTATTACCGCCATCCCAAAGTATTATATCCGCTTCTTTCTCCGCTTCACGCAGAATGGCTTCATAATCAACACCGGAGTAAATAACTACGCCGCTAACAATATGAGGTTCATATTCTTCCATTTCCTCTATAGTGCATTTGTGTTTTTCAAGATCCTCCAGAGAACCGAACCGCTGAACACTCTGCTTAGCAAGGTCGCCGTAGGGCATCGGATGTCTTATGGCTACTACCTTCTTACCCGCTTCAGTCAAGATTTGAGCTATTTTTCTTGTTGTCTGGCTCTTTCCGCAACCTGTACGCACAGCACACACGGATATCAACGGTTTATTACTCTTTATCATTGTCGGATCCGCTCCGGCCAAAGTAAAATGAGCGCCGCACGAATTTACAAACTGCGCCTTCTCCATAACATACTGGCTTGAAAGATCGCTATATGAGAATAAGACTTCTTCAACCTTTTCCTTCCTGATCAGCTCTCCCAATTTCTCTTCCGGATAAATGGGAATTCCGTCCGGATAAAGCTCCCCGGCAAGTTCGAAAGGATATTTTCGATCATCAATATCAGGGATCTGAGTGGCGGTAAAGGCCACTACTTCATATGACTTATTATTTCCATAAAGGGTGTTGAAGTTATGAAAATCCCTTCCTGCAGCACCCATTATCAAAACTTTCCTTCGTTCCATACCTACCTTGCACCTCCATACTACTCAAGTTCAGGAAATTTCCTGGTTCAGGCCAAATTACAGATTCGCTACTTACTCCATTTCTTTATCAGCTTACTGGTTGAATAACCATCTACCATCTTTACTCTTTTTACTTCTCCACCTGTTTGAACAACAAAATCAGCGCCCACTATCTCATCAAAGGAATACTCAGCCCCCTTAACAAGTACATCCGGCTTTAATTTCTTGATTACTTCAATAGGTGTATCCTCTTCAAAAATAGTTACATAATTGACACATTCAAGATGAAGGAGAATAAACGCCCTGTCATCTTCCGTCGTAAGAGGTCTTCCCTGACCTTTTAACCGTCTCAAAGAACTGTCACTGTTAATACCGACAACCAGGCACTCACCGAAACTACTCGCTTCCGTGAGCAATTCAACATGTCCTCTGTGAAGGAGATCAAAACAGCCGTTTGTAAAAACCACTATGCCGTCTGATTTCTTTTTTTTGAAACCGACAAGTTCATCCGGTTTTATAATTCTATCTTTATACTCATTCATAATATTAAGAAACAAATGAAGAAACAAGTTCTTTTACAGTAACAGCGGCCGTACCAAGTTCCCTCACAACTAAACCGGCAGCCATATTCGCCAGCTCAATAGATTCTTTAAGCCCGGCCTTCGCGGCAATCGCCGCTGCCAAAACGCTTATAACGGTATCTCCCGCTCCGGTAACATCGTACACTCCACTGGCCATTGTCGGAAAGTGACAAGGTTCCTGCCCCTTACTGAACAAAGTCATCCCCTCTTCACCCCTAGTAACAAGAACAGCGTTTGCTTCAAGGTCTTCGAGAAGAGATTGGCCTACATCCACTAGATCCTCTTCAGATCTGATCCTTCTATTATAAAACCCTCCAGCTTCATTCAAGTTTGGAGTGACAATATAAGATCCATGATAGAGGGAAAAACGCTTTTCCTTCGGATCCACAAGTAACGGTATTGATCTCTCCACACATAATCGCCTGATAGTTTCCATTAATTTCTCCGTTACAACACCTTTTCCATAATCAGAAATCACGACCGCTCCGACATCTTCGAGCACCTTTTCCACTATAGCAATCAATTTATCCAGTATCTTCCCCTCTATGTCTCCCTCAGATTCAAAATCGGCTCTCACTACCTGCTGATTATGGGCAACAATTCTTATCTTTTCCGTAGTTACCCTTGAATTATCTTCAACGAGGCAGTCCGTTTTGACACCAAGCTCCTTTATAAGATTCTGGAGTTCCTTCCCCCTGGGTCCGCTACTCAATACACCCACAAGGGAACATTCAACTCCGAGAGAAACAAGATTCCACGCTACATTGGCCGCGCCCCCAGGTCTGACATCCGTTTTCCCTACCTTTACAACAGGAACAGGAGCCTCGGGGCTGATCCTTTCAACAAGCCCCCAATAGTATCTGTCCAGCATGATATCGCCAATAACAGCAACAGATGAATTTTTCATTCTTTCTGCTATTTCTTTCGATCTTTCGCGATTCACTTCTTACCCTTTCACCTGCATCTTATCATTTCCAAAACACATACGGACTGGGAAAATATAGCGTTAATCCTCTCCTCAATCAAGAAGAAGATAATTTAAAACAGGGACGCATTAATAAAGAAGTTTCTCTATTTTAATATACAAATTTCATTACAATTGACTATTTGTCCTGTATTGTTTAACCTTACCAAAAACAGAGGAGCTGGTCAACCGGCCTCTGCACCTCTGTGATTATTATTTCAGGTGCTGACAGTTATTAAGTAACCACGGAAATCAAGATTAAAAACCTTTTAATGAAAGGGAAATTATGGATAAGAAACCACAGCAAATTCCTATACAGCTGGATGAAAAAGAAGCGGAAGGGGTCTATTCCAACTTCGTATTAACCTCTTTTACCCCGTCGGAATTTGTCCTTGATTTTGCCAGAATGCTGCCCGGTTTACAGAAGGCTAAAGTTCATTCAAGAGTAATAATGACACCTCAGTCCGCAAAATCACTGGTAGGATTACTCACGCAGACGGTAAGCAAATACGAGGACAAATTCGGCGAAATCGAGATTAAAGGAAGAAAAGAAAATCAAACAATCGGGTTTCAGCCAGATCCCAACCTCGGATCAGACAAGAAAAATTAAAACTATAAGGGAAGTGATTCCCGGTAGTTAAACCCTCTCTACACAAAACGGATCAGAATTTTTTCTCATTCGTCGGGGGTTTTGTTTTCCACCTTTTATGCGCCCAGAAGTACTGATCGGGATGTTTTATAATACATTCCTCGAGCGCCTTTGTGTAAAGAGAAGTTAATCTCATAATTTCCAATTTCTTTTCCGCCTTCGGATTTACCTCTATTGGAGGCAGAAATACAGCGTCATGAGTTTCATCTCCTCTTCTTACTATATAGGAAAAGAGTATAGGGCAATTCACACGATAGGCAAATTGCGCAGCTCCGGGATACGTCGAGGAAGGAATCCCGAAGAAATCGACGAAAATACCGGCTTTTCTCGCGTCCTGATCAGAGAGCATAGCTACCATCCGGTTTTTCTTCAATGAAGTAAATATACCCCGTACGGAAACACCAAGAGGGATCGTCCCTATACCGGCACTTTTTCTAAGCCTGTTAATATAGGAATCAACAAGTTTGTTACTCTGTTTACCAACAAGGAAATCTATCGGTATACCCTTTGCCGCAACAGTAGCCCCGAAAATTTCCCAACTTCCAAAATGACCAGCTACAAGAACAACTCCATTTCCTCTTTTAAAAGCTTCTTCCACATACTCTTCCCCCTTAAAAGATACCAGTTCACGTAACTTTTTCTCTTTTAGCCGGCTAATGGAAGCAAATTCAATCATCGATTTAGCGAAGTTAATATAGGACCTTCTGCCCGTTTCCAGCCGCTCTCGAGGATTCATACTGTTTCCAAATGCCCTCTCGAGATTATTTAGGGTAACCTGTCTCCTTACTCTGAAAACATCAAATGCCAATATCCCCAGTATCCAACCAAACTTTACAGAAACCCTTAAGGGCAAGAGTGAAGGCAAAAGCGAAAGAATATACACTCCCAGAAGTTCGAAGCGATGGCGTATTTTTTTCCAGAGACTAATTTTTTATTCCTCTAAATTATCATTTTCGCTAGCCGGCTCATCTTAATCTCAATTGCATCTTCCGGGCAGAGCTCGTGACAACACATGCAAGTAACACAATCATCATTATTTATTCTGCATTTCCCTTCATGGTATGATATTGCCTTTACCGGGCAACTCCGCTCACAAAGACCGCATCCAGTACAGATTGAGGGATCAATAATCAACTTTAACCAAACAAAAGGTGATATCATACGGGCCAACGGCCGCGGTATCAACCTTAATTTCTTATTTGAAGGCAGGTCAAAAGAATCAGGCCTTATATCGCAGCCATCACCTCTCAGCTGAATCCTTTCCAGATCACCAACCCCAACACCAAGTTCATCGGCCAGCCTGGTTGTATCTATCGACCCCGGACTAAATCCTATAATTTGCGCGGCGACAGCGTCGATGGCTACGGCATCCTCACCAACCATAATCAACCCCAACTTCTTTGGATCACCGGAACTCGGTCCATCCCCTTCCATCGCTACTACCGCGTCAACAATACTAAGCGCCGGCTTTACGTTTTTGTAGAGTTCGACCAGCATCCGGGCAAACTCCCTAGGCTTCAAAAATTCCTTATGTAATTCAGCCTTTCTGAACCCTGGGATAGAACCAAACATATTCTTTATAGCGCATGTAAGAAGCGTCAGTGTATGTGTCTTTAACTTCGCGATATTTATTATAACATCTGCTTCAAGAATAGGTTTTGCTATATGAAAAGTATAATCCCCGCTTGTTATTTCGCTTGATCCGGAGGCTTCAAAATTTATCAGGTCAACACCGATTCTCTCCGCCATTGCCGCGATTCCGGTATTCTCCCATACCCTGGTCACACCGCGCAAAACACCTCCCGGGCTGTCACCGATCACAGGATAAGCCCCGTATTCAATCACTATCTTCGCCACCGCCTCAATAACCGAAGGATGAGTTGTTATTGCCCTTTCCGGTCCCTTAGCGGACAGCATATTAGGTTTAAGAAGGACCCTTTGTCCTGGTTTAACAAAAGAACCGATACCGCCCGAAAGCTCGATCCCCCTCCGGACAGAATTGTAGACAGCATCCGCTTCATAATCGGGACACCTCGTAACGACAACCAGGCTGTTTTCTTTATCTTGGATACTCACACCCAAATCCTTTGCTTAGCAATCCTTCTTCGGAGAATAAAATATTCACGTTATCAAAGCAACCAGCAATTACCAATACCGAACCACCTCTGCCGCGTAGAGCCCGGCTCCGAAAGATTTGCATAGCCCCTTCATCTCAAGTTTCAACAGTATGGGAAGCAACAATACAGTTTTGATCTCGCTCGACAACGCGATTTCATCAACATGCTTTGGCTCCAACTCAAGCGCCTCCAGCACCTTGTTCTCAACTTTGCTCAATAACAACTCTCTCTTAATAGCCTTTTCCCCCTCCCCTTGAAAAAGGGTCAAAGGCATAAGCACCCCAAGTATATCTTCAATCCTCTCGACAAGCACAGCCCCATCCCTGATTAATTTGTGCGGTCCTGAACTACCCTTGCTTTCAACCGGTCCGGGTACGGCAAAGACCTCCCTTCCCTGCTCAGCCGCCCAACCCACTGTGAGCATAGCTCCGCTCTTAATCCCTGCTTCGACAACTACTACCCCGAGGGAGATACCGCTAAGTATCCTGTTTCTTCGCGGGAAATGATATTTTAACGGAGGTGTGCCGACTGGAAATTCTGTCATAAGACAACCCTTTTTTGAAATGTCGATCGCCAGAGATGCATTTTCGGGCGGATAGGCTATGTCAATCCCGCACCCAAGAACGGCAATAGTACCTCCATTACTTTCAAGCGCTCCCTCATGAACCGCGGTGTCAATCCCGCGTGCCATCCCACTTACTGCTACTACACCCCTCTCGGAGAGACCTCTCCCAAGACGCTTCGCCATTAACATTCCCCTTCTAGTGCAACTTCTTGAACCCACAATACAAACCTTCGGATTATCACACCTACTTATATCTCCTTTACAAAAGAGTACAGGTGGGGGATATTGAATTTCTTTTAGGAGCTCAGGGTAGCCTTTATCCGATATTGTTAGAATTCGGCACACTCCATTGTCAACGGCACCAAGCTGTTTCTCTACAAATCGACTGTTAATCCTACCGACTCTTTTCCCAATGAGCCTGCCAAGTTCCCTTCTGCCAATTGTAGCCTTGAGCATTCCCGATATCTTTTCAAGTGAAATCCGCCTGTTAAGCTGTATCCACGTTGGAACAGTTATCCCTTCAATTGAAAGAAGATTTAGCCAGAACCTTGCATCTCTTGAACACATCATCCACACCTCCACCGATCCAAAGAACTAAATTTTTCTTGTCCGTAAAATCCGAAAACCTGGCAGGGAAACGCCACACGCCTGTCCAAACCACACTAACGATTTGCCGGCGAAGAAAGATCGCCAACACCAATCGTCATACTAGGGTGTCGCCAAAGGACAACACCTGCGTTAATCCTAAACCATAATTCTGTTTTCTATCAAGGAGTTTTTCCGAAAGTAACAGAGGGAATTAATCCCTTTCGTCAAAATGTTCGCTGTATATCGGTTGAGTTTACCTGCATTTTGGAGCAAAGCGGAAAATGTCAGAGCAACGATTTATTATGTGATACTTTCAACTTTTATCTTTAAGGGTTGGGCTTTATTTTAATCGTTTTCTCTGGGTCGTTCATTTTATTAACCTCTAGAAACTACAAAATACCTTTCCAGCCTTACTGTCCCATCGCCAGTAATGCCTCTCGCTCCTGTTTACTCATGACCGTTGTGCATACTTCAACTTCTACTCCCAATTTAGTTATCGGTTCACGCACGCTGATCACAAGATAATCTTTGTTTATTCTTCCAATTCTATCAAAAGTTGTGATAACCTTTCATTTGCCTCTTTGACCTCTTGAGCTGCCTGAACTATGCTATTATAAACCGGTTCTACTTCCATATCCTCAACCTTTTCTTTCCATTTACTGAATTTCTTACCATCCTGTTTGTTATGTTCAACCCAGGAGTATAAAATCGTCTTTAGCCTTCCTTTTTCACTACTTGGAAATCGGCTGAGAATATCTTCAACTTTTCCACGAATCATATCCTCCGGGGCTGCACCTAAAATTTCATCAACATTCTCACCATCACTGAAGAACTTCTGCATAGGTATACTCTTAATCTGATATTTCATAGCCATTCCCCTGTTTTCATCCACATTAATCATGCAAAACTTAAATCTTCCCGAGTACTCCTCTGCTAATTTCTCATATATCGGTATCACCATTTTACAGGGTCCGCACCAGGGCGCCCAGAAATCTACTTCTGTGGGTAAGTCTGAGTTCAGAACCTCTTCTTCAAAATTTGAATCCGTAACTTCAATTATTTTACTCATGTTTTTTACCTCCTCTTAATAGCATATAATTTCGCCCTTTAAATATTTTGTTTTCAAAGGCGGGGCTCGTAATTTCATATAACGGCGAGTATATGGTTTTGTGCCGGTTTTGAAACACAAACCTTTCAATTTACACCGATGTTTATTTATGTCTAAATCGCTCATATTTAGCACTTCACCCGCCATAAACTATATACATTGTTACCTGCTGGGCTTTATTCTATTCATTTAATTTGTTCTTCAGATTTTGTATTTGCCAAAG
>JAGHBT010000246.1 GCA_021160845.1 bacterium
AATAAAGAAAATGTATAGGGTTGAACCCAATCTTAAAAGTGGAAAACTGTTTCTTTTAATAATCTTATTTGCACTTTGTTTTACATTATTTTTCGGAAGTGGTGATGTTTCTATTAATGGGGATTCACTGGATCACCTGAGCTTTATCAGGAGGGCCCTTGATAGTGGAAACATTTTACCCGGTGATTCTTTCTATATTGACGGTGACGGTCATTTTTTTGATCCAAGAAAGGGTATTTGGCACTCCGCCGTAGCGTTACTAACATATCAAGCTGATGTTACCCCAGTTTATATATGGAAGATGCTTCCTTCCTTCCTTTCGTTTTTTGTTATTGCATCGTTTTTATTTTTTGCCGTCGAACTCTTGAGTTCATTTCCATTAGCTATTTTTGCCGGGTTCATATTGCTGTTATTTTTTAGGGGAGAGGGGTTGCTGTGGTTTACCAAGGTTGCTTACAGCAGACATATTACACAAGGTATTTTGTGGACGGAAGCCGGTCTTATGCTGCATCAATTAAGGGAATATGAAGGAGGTAAAGGTAATTATTTTCTTTTATTCCTTATTGCTTTTACAGGAACAGCTATACATATCATCTTTCCGGTTTTACTTTTTGTTTTCCTCGCCGGATTATTTGTTTTTGTCCATCTGCCCGGGGGAAAAGAGTGGAAAGGAAAATTTTGGGGCTTGACAGCGATTCAGATAGCAGGCGTAGCCATCCCTTTGATTATTAGATTAATTTATACTACCGGTGAGTATAATTTTATTCATATTCATCGGCAGGGACTCTTTGAATTAACGAATTGGTTTATAATCATTGACCCGCTTGAGATAATATCGAGTATGGGGATTGCCGCTATCTTCGCTATTTTCATTATTCCTTTTTATTTCCTGGTGGTATGGAAAAGAAGAGAATTTGAGGTTGTAGAAATAATTTGTCTCTTGCCTGTGCTTATTGTAATTGCTCCTTTTTTATCTGCTTTGCTGGAGAAGTATATGGGGTATTTATATTTTAGAATTCTTTATTCGGCTCCACTGGCCTGTTTTCTGTCTTTTGTGATTTCTGATTTTGTGAAGATATTGTTTACTGGCAAGTCGAGAATGAACTACATGGATGTATCAAAAGGAAAAAGAAACTTAAAGCGCATTGCAGCGTTAATAGGAGTAGGAATATTCATATTCTATCCGGTTCGTTATTCAGCAACTTCTTTTTCCCAAGAGGCAAATATATTATTAAAGGGTAAGCCGGAGAAATATAAAAGGTACAGTCAATTTTTCCGGATTATGAACAGGTTGATTCCGGAACATTCGGTAATTCTTTCTGATCCTGTAACAAGCTATGCTATTTCCGGATTAACTGATCACTTTGTTTATGTAGTATCCGCGCAACATGAATCCCCTTCAGATCTGATTTCGCTAGATCGAAACAGAAATGTTAGAGATATTTTTTGCACATCACTACCGGTAGACATTAATATCGGCTGGTTTAATAAAGAAGGAATAGATTACATTTTATTAGATAAGAAGGACGCAGAACCACATGATTTCTACGGAATAAATGGGTGTGAATACATAACTAAATCGTTGTGTAAATTCCAAAACAGTTCGTGTTTTAAACAGATTTTGGAATATAATAATTTCATACTGTTCAAACTGAATTGTGATTCCGTTAAAAATGAATCACCGGCGCTTTCGCGTGGCGTAAAATTTGATAGTAATCTTGTGCACCTTCCTGAGAACGCGGTTTCAGTAGAGGTAGGTTCAGGTGTAATCCTTAAAGCCTTCTCAATTAATAATGATGTAATATCAGCTGGGGATACCATATCCGGCAATTTCTGGTGGAGTTTAAAGAATGGTATTGACTTTGGACTTCCTCTGATGTGGACTGTTCGTTTTGACACCGATTATCCGAAGGGCGCATTTTACCTACCGTGGTACAGTAAACAATACAGAAGAATGGTTGAGAGATTAAATAATACATTTTATCGTTTTACTGTTTCAAAACCTTTGAAAAGTGAGGGATCATATCCGGATTTATGGAAAGAGGGAGAGATTGTTAATCAGAATTTTTCTTTTATATTACCTGAAGAAATAACACCTGGTAATTATAAAATCCTGATAAAGGTGTGGCCAAAGAGTTATTTGCCCAACCGAAGTTTTAGTGATTACCTGTCAAATAACGATTCCAAACAGGGTAAATTTATACGCGACATATTTATAGTAAACAGTGTAAATAAAGTCCTTTTTCCGGAAAAATAAATGAATATAAATACAAATAAAAACTCTCCTATGATTGCTTTTTTTACCGATGCTCCTTACACCGGGGGAGCGGAGAAATACCTGTACTATCTATCAAAATATGTCTTAAATGATGGATTTAGGACCCATGTTGTTTTTGACGAAAATTCATCGGCCGAAAAATTTCTTTCATGGCTTACCAGTGACGAGATACCGTTTACGAAATTATCAAAATCCAACCATTCTGTAGCGGGTAAATACGGAAGAATTATAAGATTTCTTCGTTGGTTAAACCCGGACATTCTTCATATAAATTTACCCGGCCCTTTTGATGCAAACTATAGTTTGGTAGCCCCATTAGCGCGTCTTGCCGGAATAAAACATATAGTATCTACCGAACATCTACCCATGTCCCCATCCTTTCCAAAATCGCGATTATTAAAGGGCTTCGGTACAAAATGGATTAACCGTGTTATTACTGTAAGTAAGAATAACAGGGAACACCTTGTTCGAAATCATCGAGTACCGGAGAATAAGATTCAAGTTGTATATAATGGCATCCCGGACGCAATAAGCACTATTAGAAATAAGGCATATTCTCCGGAGTCGGAGAATGGAAAGAGGTTTCATCTTGTAATTGCCGGTTCTCTTGAAAGAAGAAAAGGACAAATAGATGCTATTAAAGTTATGAGGGAATTGCCTGATTTGGTTGATTTGTACATAGTGGGAGAGGGGGAACTGAAGGAAGAATTAAGAAAATTGGTCTTTAAACTCAAACTCACAGATCGAATCCATTTTATGGGGTACAAAGAGAATATGCTTGATTTCTTAAATGGGATGGACGCAATGATTCTCCCGACTAGAATTGACGCAACGCCATACGTAATTATCGAGGCAATGGCTGCGGGATTGCCTGTAGTGGCAAGCGGTATTTATGGTATCCCTGAATTAATTGATAACCAAATAAGCGGAATTCTTACCAGTCCAGGGGATATTCATGCTCTTGCCGAAGGTGTCAAATTATTGTTTAACAATATTGAGCTATATCGTGATATGTCTAAAAAGGCAAGAGAAGGTTTTGAAAAGAAATTCACAATTGAAAAATGCATCAAGAATACAGTCGGTATCTACAAAGAACTTCTATGTGATAAAAAAAGATGAAGGGGATAATAGATTGAGAATACTTGTCGCACTTTCCTACTCTCCATACCCTGTACTCAGTGGCACGGACAGGCTTGTTATGAACCTTATCAGGGGATTGTCAGCCAGGCACAAGGTAAAACTTGTTACAATGGCTCTTAGTGAAAAAGGGATTGAAGATCTGCAAGAAATCAAAAACAAACGAGTCAGTATTTCTGCTATCCTCGCACCGCACAGAATAAATTTTGGCTATAAACTGTTTTACAAGATTAAAAATATTCTTTATTCATTTCTTTTTATAATACCTATTAATACTCTTTATGCC
>JAGHBT010000220.1 GCA_021160845.1 bacterium
CAACTATCTTTATATTCTCTTTTACTTGATCGGGAAGCTCCTTAATATTCTTCTTGTTTGATCTTGGAAGAATCAGTGTTTTTACACCAACTCTCAGGGCGGCAACAGACTTCTCTCTTATTCCGCCAACCGGTAGCACCTTGCCTCTTAATGTCATCTCCCCGGTCATCGCGATGTCTCTATGTACGGGAATATCAAAAAACGAAGAAATCATAGCAGTTGCCATCGATATTCCGGCGCTTGGACCATCTTTTGGAATCGCTCCTTCAGGGACATGCACATGCAGATCGACAGATGAAAAGAAATCATTATCCAGATTCAACAATCTCGCCTTATTTCTGGCATAACTCAAGGCTATTCTAGCCGATTCCTTCATGACATCTCCCAGCTGACCGGTAAGAATCAAATCGCCTTTCCCGGGCATAAGGGTAACTTCTATATTCAGTATTTCTCCGCCGGCTTCCGTCCACGCGAGCCCGGTTGCCATCCCAACTGTCATTTTCTGGTCAATCTCGCTTTCCTGATATGGAGGAATACCGAGAAAGTCGGGCAAATTCTTCCTGGTGATTTTAATAGTATCATCAAAATTACCCTCGGCTTCGGCAATCCTTCTCGCGACCTTGCGGCAAATCTTAGCTATCTTTCTCTCAAGCTCTCTCACCCCAGATTCCCTGGTATATTCCCGAATCATATTCCTTAGGGTAGCTGGGGTAATACTTAACTGCTTTTTATTGATTCCATGCTCTTTCATCTGTTTCTTTATCAGAAATCTCTTTGCTATTTCAATTTTTTCATATTGCAAATATCCGGGCAGACGGATAATTTCCATTCTATCTCTTAAAGCCGGAGGTATCGTGTACAGCACATTAGCCGTTGTAATAAACATCACCTTACTCACATCAAAATCAACCTCAAGATAATTATCTATAAAATTGCTGTTCTGCTCGGGATCGAGCACCTCGAGAAGAGCGCTTGCAGGATCACCGCGAAAATCATCACTTAGCTTATCGATCTCATCTAGCATCATTACGGGATTTTTGCTCCCAGCTTTTTTAAGCATCTGTAAGATTCGGCCGGGTCTCGAACCTATGTACGTTCTTCTGTGCCCTCTTATCTCAGCTTCATCACGTATTCCCCCAAGTGAAAACCGTACAAATTTTCTTCCAATAGCATTCGCGATCGATTTGCCTAGTGATGTTTTACCAACACCGGGAGGGCCCACAAAACAGAGGATAGTACCCTTAACCTCACCGGTTAGTTTAACTACGGAGAGAAACTCGAGAACCCGTTCTTTTACCTTCTCTAAGCCGTAATGATCGGCATCCAAACTCTTTTTAACCTTCTGTATTTTCAGATTATCTTTGGTTTGTTTACTCCACGGAAGAGATGCCATAACATCGATATAGTTTCTCACAACGGTAGCTTCAGGACTCATTGGAGACATTAGTTTGAGTCTCTTAAGTTCCCTGGAAACAATTTTTTCAGCTTCCAGGCTCATTTTAGCAGTTTTAATCGTCTCTTCCAGTTCAACAAATTCACTGTAGCCGTCACTCTGCCCGAGCTCGTCCTTTATCACCCTCATTTTTTCATGCAGAAAGAGCTCTTTTTGACTCTTTTGAACTCTTTCGGTTACTTCGTCATCTATTCCTTTTTCAAGTTTCAGAATCTCAAGTTCTTTCATCAAGATAGTGATAAGGGTAAGCAATCGTTCATTTACCACTCCTATTTCAAGAAGATTCTGTTTTACATCGTTCTTTATCAAGAGATGGGCCGCGACTGTATCCGCGAAAGCCGAAGGTTGATCGATTGATTTTATAGCGAACAATATTTCATTTGGCACCCTTTGGCTCATTTTTACATAATCTGTAAAGAGTCCTTCTACTTTCCTTTGAAGGGCTTCAAGTTGTTTGTTGTCCTTTTCAATCTCGGGAATTCGGGATACTTTAGCGGCAATGTGATTTTCCCTTTCCAAATATTCCTCCACTTGGACCCTGCTTACCCCCTCAAGCATCACCTTTATGGTTCCATCGGGTAAACGGAAAAAGACACCTATTCTAACCACCGTTCCCACAGAGTATAGATCATCGTATTCAGGCTCATCCACTGCGGCGTTCTTCTGGGTTATTACTAACAGAAGCTTGTCCGATTCTATGGCTTTTTCAACCGCGTTCACGGAAGGCTGCCGCCCAACTAAAATAGCAGTTGCCATTGAAGGAAATATTACAACATCCCTTAAGGGTATTATCGGATATTCCATACCCTTATCACCTAATATTATGTCTCTATCTTCAACCATAGTCCTCCATTTTAATATCTCGTTTTAATTATTTGAATCATTATATACATAAATTCACTATGCCATTCTCTTTCTTCCAGCCTTTAAAATTATTTCAGGCTTATCCCGGTTTTTAATTGTTTTCTCATTAATGACAACCTTTTTAATCTCCGGATTAGACGGTATATCAAACATGATATCCAACATTACGTCTTCAAGAATAGCCCTTAAACCTCTTGCACCCGTCTTCCTTTCAACAGCAAGCTTGGCGATCATTTGTAATGCCTTTGGAGTAAATTCAAGCTCTACATCTTCCATTTCGAAGAGTTTTTTGTATTGTTTGATTAGAGCATTCTTCGGTTCAAGCAATATAGCTATCAATGCCTTTTCATCGAGATCCTGCAGTGAAGAAACAATAGGCAGCCTACCTACAAGTTCCGGAATAAGACCATACTTAACAAGATCTTCAGGCTGGACATGAGACATGATTTCACTGACATTTTTTTTGTAATCAGTTCCTCTTTTTGCTTCAAACCCTACTACCTTTCTTCCGATCCTTCTTTCTATTATCTCCTCGAGACCCTGGAAAGCTCCACCACAAATAAATAGTATCTTAGTTGTATCTATCTCAACAAACTTTTGCTGCGGATGTTTTCTCCCTCCCTGAGGAGGCACATTCGCTACAGTTCCCTCAAGAATCTTTAAAAGTGCCTGCTGAACCCCTTCACCCGACACATCACGTGTAATCGACGGATTCTCACTCTTCCTCGCGATCTTGTCCAATTCATCGATGTAAATAATGCCCCTTTCCGAAGCCATCATATTGTAATCCGCGCTCTGGAGGAGCCTCACTAGGATATTCTCAACATCCTCCCCCACATAACCCGCTTCGGTCAAACTTGTAGCATCGGCGATCGCAAATGGGACCTTGAGAAAACGCGCCAGAGTCTGAGCAAGTAGTGTTTTCCCAACGCCGGTGGGTCCAATCATAAGAATGTTGCTTTTTTCTATCTCAACACCGTCGGTTTTATTTTCATGCCGAATCCTCTTATAGTGGTTATATACACCAACTGCAAGAGACTTTTTAGCAGTTTCCTGTCCCACCACATAAGAATCAAGGCTTTCCTTAATCTCCTGCGGCATCGGAAAATGGTCACGCTCGTGAAACACTGAACCAACCATCTCCTCTTCCAGAATATCATTGCACAACCGGATACACTCATCACAAATGTAAACCGAAGGCCCGGATACAAGCTTTGCCACTTCATCCTGGCCGCGTCCGCAAAATGAACACTTAATCGAACTTGGTGTCTGTGATTTTTTCTTCATTGGCTCACATCCTCGCTAAAACTATTTCTCTATATTAACTTATACAATTCTTCCGCACTTTTGTTCTTATTTTTTAGAATCATTACTTGAAGTAAGAACCTTATCCACAATTCCATACTCAAGTGCTTCCTCGGCCGACATAAAGTAATCTCTGTCCGTATCCTTCTCTACTTTTTTAAGTTTCTGCCCGGTATGCTTTGCGAGTATACCATTCAACTTTGATCTCAGCTTCAGTATTTCCTTTGTATAAATCTCTATCGTACTG
>JAGHBT010000243.1 GCA_021160845.1 bacterium
CCGGTATTTTCTCGAGCCCGACCTCTTTAAGGCTACCCATGACCGCTGAAACCTGTCCCCTTCCTCCATCTATAAGAATTAAATGGGGAATTACCCTGCTATCCTTGTTCTCTTTGGTATCTCCAAATCGCCTTGCTATGACCTCAGCCATCATGGCAAAATCGTTTATCCCCTTTACGGTTTTTATTCTAAAGTGCCGATAACCCTTTTTGTACGGTTTGCCGTTACGGAAAACAACCATCGAACCTACAGCCAGGTTCCCCTGAATATTAGATATATCGTATCCCTCGACAATAAATGGCGTAACAGGAAGCCCCAGTGTTTTCTCCGTTTCATCCAGAAGCCTTACATCCCTTCTTAAACCTTGTGGGGAACTAAAGAGCTTTAATTCCGCGTTTCTTTCCGCGAACTCAAGAAGCTTCTTCTTCCTACCCCTCTTAGGAACCTTAATTTTGACCGCGCGTGCTGTTTTCTTATAAAGCCACTTTGTCAACAGCTCCTTGTCCGGCGGATTATCCCGAAGGTATATAACGGGAGGAATATCCATAGTGGCGTTATAGTAAAGTTTTATAAATGACTCAGATACGAGACTCCTCTCACTTTCTCTCACGGATGGCAGTATAAATGTCTCAGAGGCTAATATCTTTCCCTCCCTTATCTTCATAACAACGGCACAGTACTGATTATATTCCCGAGAGAGGGCCAGAATATCTTCATCACTGCCCCCGGGATCAAGGGCAAGCTGCTTTTCAGATATTCTTTCTACGGACTGTATCTGGTCCCTTAGCATCGCAGCTTTCTCATATTCTTTTACCTCTGAAAGCCTTTGCATTTCTGTTCGAAGATTTGTTATTAATTTCCTGTTTCTGCCCTTGAGAAAAAGTCTTACCTGTTCTATTAATTTTCGATATTCCTTTTCCCCTATCCGTCCGGTACACGGAGCAGAGCACTTTCCAATCTGATAATAGAGACATTCACGCTCCCTTTTCTGCTTGAATTTCCTGTCTGAACATCTTCTTAAGGGGAATATATCACCAATAATACTCAGCGTCTTTCTTAAAGAACGCGCCTCTGTGTATGGACCGAAATATTCAGAGCCATCCTTGATGATATTTCTAACAAGGATTAGCCGTGGATATTTGTCTTTCATTGTTAATTTAATATAGGGATATTTTTTGTCGTCTTTTAGCTTTATGTTGTATGTAGGCCTGTTCTCCTTAATAAAATTGCATTCAAGGACGAGGGCTTCAACCTCGCTTTCTGTCGTAACGTAATCAATTTCTCTTACCTTCCGCATGAGCGCGCCGGTTTTAGGGTCATTTTCGGCATACTTACTGAAATAGTTTCTTATTCTGTTATTAAGGTTCTTTGCCTTTCCAACATAGATTATCTTACTACCAGCGCCTTTCATCATATAAATACCGGGCAATTTAGGCATTTTCTTTATATCTTCTCTAAGCCTTGAGTCTTTTCTTGACAAATCAGCGTCCTTCGGTTATTTTCTCGTAATACTGGAGGTGCATTAAATGCCGAATCACAAATCATGTTGGAAAAGAATGCGTCAAAACGAGATCAGACGCGAGATAAATAAAAGATATAGAACCTTTTTAAGGCATACCATTAAGTCTTTTAGCCAAATCGATGGTGCCGAGGCTGCCAAAGAGAAATTCCCCGGAGTTATATCAGTGATAGATACAGCCAGAAAAAAGGGTATTTTGCACAGGAATAAGGCAGCTCGCATAAAATCACGGCTTTCAAGAAAAATTGTCTAATTTCACCGCTTTATCGTAAACGATTCCATAATCTTTCCCGTGGCTTCCTCAAGCGGGATCTCGTCGACTTCGAAGGTAGATCTGTGAAACAGCTCTACCTTTCCTTCTTTTAGCTTCTTTCCTATAGTAAGTCTGAGAGGAATTCCGATAAGTTCCGAATCCTTAAACTTTACACCGGGGCTTAAATCTCTGTCATCGAGAAGAACCTCCATACCCTTCTCCTCGAGTTCTTTAGTAAATCTCTCAGCAATTTTTATCATCTCGCTATCCTGTGAATTCACCGGCAGTATTATTATGTCGAAGGGAGAAAGCTCACGCGGCCATATTATCCCCGATTTGTCATAATTCTGTTCTATCACTGCCGCTACCATCCTACTTACACCGAAACCATAACATCCCATAATAAAGTGTTTGCTCTTTCCGTCAGTATCCAAAAAGCCCGCGTTCATACTCTTTGAGTATTTTGTGCCGAGCTTAAATATGTGCCCCACTTCAATGCCGTTGGTAACAAAAAGGCTCTTACCGCACTGGGGACATTTGTCGCCTTCACGAGCCAGGGCAAGATTTTCAAAACTATCAATCTCAAAATCCCTTCCCGCGACAGCGCTCTTAAAATGAGTATCCGCTTTATTGGCTCCGATAATCATTTCACTAAAGTTTCCAATCAAATTATCGGCGATAATCTTAACCCCACCGGGCAAGCCAACCGGCCCCGAAAACCCCTGGGGGCCACCTGTTAATTCTTTAATCTCATCAGCCTCAAGAAATCTAATCTCTTCACCCTCATAGAGGTTAACAAGCTTCGTTTCATTTACCTCTCTGTCTCCAGGAACGAGCACCGCTATATCCCTTTTGCCCACCCGGTAAAGTAGTGTTTTTACAATTTCTTTCCTGTCGACACCCAGAAACTTCGCTACCTCTTCAACTGTCGTAACATCAGGGGTATTAACCTCTATTATCTCCCCCGCATCGGGTTTTTTAGTATTCTTCTCAATAATTTCGACAACCGCTTTTTCAAGATTTACCGAATAACCACACTCACAGCTTAAAATCTTGTCCTCTCCGTTATCTGCCAGTACCATAAATTCATGAGATTCATTCCCCCCTATATAACCCGATTCCGCTTCGACAACCCTGTAGTCCAGCTCGCACCTCTCGATGATCCTTCTATAAGCGTCTCCCATCTTACGGTAGGTAACATCTAGTGATTCCTCATTGGCATGAAAGCTGTACGCGTCCTTCATAATAAATTCCCTCGCTCTGATGACTCCATAGCGTGGCCGTATTTCATCACGGAATTTGGTCAGAACCTGATAGAGACATTGCGGAAGATCACGGTAACTTCTCATATCATCCCGGGCAATCATTGTAATTACTTCTTCATGTGTGGGTCCCAGCGCGAAAAGCCTCTCGTTTGAATCAGAAAGTTTGAAGAGTTCAGGACCGAATGTAGCAATTCTCCCGCTCTCCTTATAAATATCGATCGGATGAAGAATCGGCATCAGTACTTCTTGAGCTCCGGTCTTGTTCATCTCCTCTCTGATAATCTTTTCCACTTTTCTAAGAACTCTTAATCCCAACGGAAGAAAAGAGTAGACGCCCGAAGTCAGTTTTTTTATTAAACCGGCTCTCAGCATTAATATGTGACTTGGTATTTCAGCTTCTCTTGGATTTTCTTTAAGGGTTGGAATACAACTTTCAGACCAGCGCATCTTTCCTCTTTCTGTATTTAGTAATACCAAACAAAGTTGTTTTAATTTCAAAGCTACAGTTGTTATAGTAAGACAGTAGAAGACGATATGCAAGATTGAAGTATGACAATCGTGATATAATAAATCACACACCTTTTCAGTAAGTGTTATATGAAGAAGAAAAATCTGAAACTATTCGACGAAGGAGTTGTGATCTTTGACTGAGTTATGGGAAGAATCCTCTATGACAGAGGAAAACACATTTAATTAGATTTTATATAATAATCAAGTGAACAATCCCCGCTGAAGGATTCAACCGCGGGGCCGGTCAGAAAACAGTTTTTCGCACCGGAATCTGTTTTGTCAAAACTAACTGTTAAGATGTCACCACCAGAGGTATTACATGACACGGGTGACTGGGTCATCCCAAGATGCGATGTTATTACCGATATGGCTACCGCCCCTGTACCGCAGGCAAGCGTTTCATCTTCTACTCCTCTTTCGTATGTTCTGTAAAAGAGAGAATTTTTGTTAACCACATTTGCTAAATTAACATTTGTTCCACCGGGGTTAAATCGACTGTCATATCTCACAAAACGGGCAATCCCGAGAAAATCATCATGTGGCATATCCCCCGCGCGTTCAGAAATTAAAAGAGCGTGTGGAACACCGGCTACGGCAAATGAAACCTCCGGGGCGACAGATCCCAAATTGAGATTTAGTTCAAGATCGGTCACAGTACCCAAGGATATTGTAACTTCCCGCTTACCCACCTCAGCTTCTATTATACCCGAATCAGTTTCAAAGGCAAAAGACACGAGCGCTATTGAATGATCAAAGGCAAACCTCGCGGCGCATCTTGCTCCATTTCCACACATTCCGGCCCTGCTTCCATCACTGTTAAAATAGAGCATCTTAAAAGAAGCTTTTTCAGATGGATGAATAAGAATCAAACCATCAGCCCCAATACCGAAACGGCGGTCGCACAAAGCTGAAACAAGACCCGGGGTTATACTAAAAGTCTTCTCCATATCCCCTATTACAACAAAATCATTCCCGGCGCCATGCATCTTTGAAAAGTTAAGTCTATTCTTCATCTTTATCATTCCCAAGTTCAAGATCCGGGATTTTCTTAATTTCAGCAGGCGCGATGTTAATTGTATCGGGGAGGCTGACACACGGTTCCTCAAGTGTGAGACTTGAATCCGCCGGATCGGTATAAAACCCGGGTAAGCTGTCCGCGTTCATATCTAAAAAGGCTGAAAAGACATAATCCCCAGGCAGAATCCGTTTTATGCTATATACACCGGCAGTATCCGCAAGAGCCTCATAGCCGGATTTATCATCAATTATATTTTTAAGCCTGACAGTTACAAGTTTTTCTATCGAAGTCTTGTTTATAATAGTTCCCTTTACCTCGCCGGGTTCATTCGGGTCAATAATATTCAAAGTAATATCCCTGTATACGGCACCGCGCCCGGTCAGATAAATAGTATCAGGATAGAGAAAATAAAACTCCTTAGAATCCGAATAATCACCATTCTTATCCGAATCGATGAACGCCCAGAGCCTGAAACCAGAACTGTCGGTGGGAAGATGACGAAAAGAAAAATTTCCATTCTCATCAGCAACGGCTGTCCGCAGTTCAGGTTTTTCGTAAACATGCTTAAAAGTATCGGGCTCTATACTTGTCAATCTCGCTACACCACCCGCAATTATTTCCTTTTTAAAGGAAATGCCACCCAATATCAAACCCTTTTCAAGTGAATCGATAGTTGAAAAATAGAAAAAACTGCTATTTTCAGCCTTTACGTTATGGTTATCCTTATACCCCTTTTTTAAATAAAAAGAGATTGTGGTTTCAGGAAGTAATTCTTTAAATTCAATTTCAAGTCTGTTCTCACTGACATCTATTTTCTTAAAGTCTAACTCCGGATAGAAAATGATCCTTTGCCTAAAACTTTCAGAATCGATCTTCTCACTGAAAACAACCTGAATCTTCTGTGTCCTATTGATCCCGGTGGAATCAGCGGCGGGGATTACTTCAATTATCTCAGGAGGGGTTTTATCCTCAGGCCCACCTGTAGGAGGCTCCATAACAGCACATGAAAACACAAGGGCCGCGCTAAATAACAACCAGGCAAGTTTTCTCAAACTCTACAGCTCACTTTCTGTTGGGATCAACAGAGCTATAATTGCTCTTTGAATATGCAGTCTGTTCTCCGCTTCGTCATAAACAACGGAGTTTTTACCATCAATCACAGAATCTGTAACCTCTAACCCCCTGTGAGCGGGAAGACAATGCATAAAAAGTGCGTTCTCTTTGGCGTGTCCCATGAGGTCATCATTCACCTGGTAAGACTCAAACATCCCTCTTCTCTTCTTTTCCTCTTCTTCCTGCCCCATGCTTGTCCACACATCGGTATAAACCACATCGGCATCTTGAACAGCCTGCACGGGGTCTTCCACCCATTCAAAATCCGGATCCCCGTCAGCTTTAACCTCTTCAATAAAAGAAGGGGATATATTGTATCCCTGCGGAGAAGATAAGACAAAATTAAAGTCGAACCTAGCCGCGGCATTCAGCCAGCTTCGCGAAACATTATTTCCGTCACCGATAAAAACAACCTTTTTGCCATCTATCGACCCCAGTTTTTCAGTAATAGTGAAGATGTCTCCCAGAACCTGGCATGGGTGAAGTAGATCGGTCAAACCATTAATAACGGGTACACTCGCGTATTTCGCCAGGTCATCAACCAGTTTCTGGCTGAAAGTTCTTATCTGAATAGCATCCAGATATCGTGAAAGGACTTCTCCGACATCCTTCGGAGCTTCTCTCGAACCAATCCCCAATTCACGGTCGGTCAAATAGATGCTTGATCCACCGAGTTGTCTTATGGCTATTTCGAAACTCACTCTTGTCCGAAGACTCGGTTTATGAAAGATACATCCCATAACCCTACCAGGATGTGTATGTTCTAGTGTAAAGTTCCTCGCCAACGGTTTCTGCTTTTTACATAGATTCAGGATAATATCCAACTCAGCACGGGAAAAATCCCGAATAGAGACAAAATCTTTTTTACTCAATTTCATACCTGCTCCTTCCTAAAGAACATATCTTGCCATATCATCGTCCTGTACAATCTTTTCAAGCTTCTTTTTCACTGCATCCGCGTTAATGGTAACCTTTTTTACCTCTTCTGAGGGGAGTTCAAAGAGAATATCTTCAAGTAGTGTAGTCAATACCGTATGAAGCCGCCTGGCTCCGATATTCTCCATCTTCTGGTTGGCCCGAAAGGCCATACGAGCGATTTCCTTTATGGCTCCCTTGGTAAATTTTATCTCGCATTCTTCCGTTTTTATCATTGCAGTGTATTGCTTTATAAGCGCGCTCTTGGGCTCTGTTAGAATTCTTTCAAAGTCTTCTGCGGAAAGAGAGTTAAGTTCCACCCGGATGGGGAATCTCCCCTGGAGTTCTGGAATCAGGTCGGATGGCTTCGACATATGAAACGCCCCGGCGGCCATAAAAAGTATATGGTCTGTTTTTACTGGACCATACTTGGTGTTTACGGTAGATCCCTCAACTATAGGTAAAATATCCCTTTGTACTCCTTCTCTGGAAACATCAGGACCTTGCCCACCGCCAGATTTTGCTATTTTGTCAATTTCATCTATGAAAACTATGCCTGTTTCTTCAACGGCTTCTATGGCAAGGGATACAAC